>JAAZHX010000244.1 GCA_012510495.1 Smithella sp. | reverse complement strand
GGTGGCACCAATCATCTGTGGGCCCGCTGCGCCTTTTGGGTTTTGGGGCATCGGGGCTGTCGCCGGAAGGAACAGGCCAACAACTGCTGTTCGCGGACCCAGACGATGAAAAACACAAGAAACTGGATGCGGTATTTGATAAGATCAGGGATAAATATGGAGATCATTGCGTCAGGAGAGGCATGTAGTTCAGATATTTCAAGGAAGCTGTTATGATAAAACACAAAAATCCTATTCCATCTACCCATAAAAAATGGGCAAAAGAAATTGCTGAGGCGTATTTGGATGCCAAGGAAACAATCATGTTTGCTCCTTTAACGGGCCAGAAAATGACAGAAAAGGATTTATATCATCTTGCCCCTGCTGTCTGTCTTAAATTCAGAGGGATAAAGACAGTCGACAAGATTCTCAAAACAGTTACTCAAGTTGCACTTTCGAACTACATCGCCAATATGGAGATCAATAAAGAACCCTTGTCAGATCCCTATATCGCTTTTACATTTTGTTATCTGGCAAGTCATTTTGACTTAGATATCATCGACGAACAGCAATTCGAGAGCATTATGGGGTATTTGGAGCAAAAAGAATAGGAGTGTTTTTATGCAACTAAAAGTCCATAACACAGTTATCGAACTGGTTCAAGGCGATATTACCGAAATGGCTACAGATGCGATTGTGAATGCGGCCAATAGTGAACTGCTGCATGGCGGCGGTGTCGCCGGGGCAATTGTTTGGAAAGGCGGCCACATCATCCAAGAGGAAAGCGACCGAATCGCTCCTGTCGCAGTCGGCCATGCTGCGATAACCGGCGCCGGCAATCTTAAATGCCGGTATGTGATTCATGCGGTTGGGCCGCGAATGGGGGAGGGTGATGAAGATATGAAGCTGAAAAATGCAACATTGAACAGTCTGAAGTTAGCCGATGAGCAGGCCCTTGGCAGTATTTGTTTTTGTGCCATCAGCACCGGTATCTTTGGTTATCCGATGGATCGCTGCGCAGACATTATGCTCAAGACAGTTAAGGGGTATCTTTCAAGCATGACCGGCCTGAAGCGAATTGTCTTCTGCCTTTATGACAAGATGGGCTATGATACATTTGAGACGGCGATGAAAAACGTTTTTATTGGTATGGCTTGATGTTTTCGCATTAATTTACGATACTTTCGAGATACAGAATTATGGGACAATACCATGACCTATCAGTGTATTCCGTTATCTGAAAAAGACTATAAAGCAACTCTTAAACGTGTCCTGGAACATCCTTCCAAGGCGCAAAAATATGCGCAGTTCAAGGAACGCTATGAGCTTGTGACGCAAGCCATCAAGAAGGTCGAATCCCTCGGCCCCAACGAATATCTGCCGATGCTGTTGGAACCAATGAAAATGACCAGAAAACCTGTCAGGAAGGGATGGCCAAGCTGCTGGATTCGGGATATCGAACGATGCAGCGAGAAAATAAACGGATGCAAAAAGTATAGGAGTGTTGATGATGATCGCGATAAATGAAAACAAGGAACAAACTTGCCAGCAGCTTTTAGTTGCTTTCTTTAAAAAGTATCCCAATCCAGGCCTGCAAGTAGAAGTTGAGCGGACGCTGAAACTTCTTTTGGAGTCCCAAACTCCGATGCCCGGAAAATCCGGCGGCTGGGTCGGTGGCATTGTCTATGCCACAGCCAACTGTTACAAGAGCGCTTGCGGCATCCCCGGCCTTCTGAACAGCGAGTGCGAAGCGTTCTTCAATGTGTCGATGAGTACAATATATAATCGGGCATGGGTGATTCGGAAATTGCTCTTGGACACTTAGTGAATAATAGGCAACCTGCTTTAGCTGTTAACTGTGGCCAAAGTATCAAATGGACTTTGGCCATAGGTCAATTTTTCTTGACGGAAAACACTTCTCAAGTATAATTCATACAGATTCAATCGGGCTTGTCATCTTTTGTAAGCAGTTGTAATCAATCAATTTGTGAAATTGCCATTTATAGATATGAGGCTTTATAAGATTTGAGTTAAGCACGTAAATCCAAAATGGTCACTGGATGTGTACAGAGGGCTTTTCCACTACTATAAATGAGACCTCATTCGTTTGAATATGC
>JAAZHX010000267.1 GCA_012510495.1 Smithella sp. | reverse complement strand
CTTCAAGGAACAGCTTTCTGAGGGCCAGAAAAAGCGGATCCGCTGGGCAAGCTGCGACATGAGCCGCGCCGTAAGCGTCAATTCTTCCACACGGGATGGTTACGGCAGCTTCACATTCCAGGGCAGCAGTTCTTCGAGGGTGGCATCGTCACGGGAAGCCAGGTTGGGTAGGATCTCAAACAGGTGATTGAGGTAGGCGTACGGGTTGAGCCGATTTTCCTTGGCGGTTTCAATGATGCTGTAGATGGTGGCACTGGCCCGGGCGCCTTTTGGAGTATTGGCGAAAAGCCAGTTTTTCCTGCCAATCACGAACGGCTTGATGCTCCGCTCAGCTCGGTTGTTGTGCAATTCAATACGGCCGTCTTCAAGAAAACGCACAAGGTTTTCCCACTGGTTCAGACCATAAGTGACCGCTGTTCCGAGCAAGCTCTTGGGGAGTATGCCGGGACCGATCTCGAGTAGCCATTCATGAAAGTTTTCGGCGATTTTGCGGCTTCTCTGATTGCGAAGGGTCAGCCGCTCCTCCGGGGTACATCGCTTGATTTGCCGCTCTATGTCGAACAGCTGCCTGATTTGATTTATGGCTTCTTGCGCCCGGCTTCCGGACGCACGCTTCTTGGCAGGCAACCCCTTTAGCGCCTCGTCAAACTTGCGCCGAAGATGGGCCCAGCAGCCGCAAAGAATCACGTCGGGCATATTGTGGTATCCGGCATAACCATCAGTCTGCAGATATCCCTTGAACCCTTTCAGGAAGTCCCTCGGGTGCTGGCCCTCTCGCGTTTCCTGATAATCATAGAGCACGATCGGCGGGCCCTGACTTCCGGTTCGATAGAGCCACATGAAAGATTTGGATTCCGCCGCCCGGCCGGGCTCCTTCAGCACTTGAAGCGTGGTTTCATCGGCGTGAAGAACGCCCTGGGCCAGAAGGCTCTTTCTCATCAGCTCTTTGATGGGCTCCAGCCATTCGCTGCCTTTGAGCATCCAGTTGGAAAGCACGCCGCGGGAGATATCGATGCCCAACCGCGCATAATGCTGTTCTTGACGGTACAGGGGGACGGCATCGACAAACTTCATGGTCATGACATAGGCCAGGGCCGAAGGGGAGGCCAGCCCCTTCTCGATCACGGGGCGCGGCGCCTTGGCGGTCTTGATAGGCACTTCCGTCCCGTTCTTCTCGCAATGGCGGCGGCCGTAGACGATTTTCGCATGCTGGACGATCTTACCTGGGCTGGAATCAGCTTCACCTCATGCCGGAGCTCCTCGCTCATCTCATGCATGGAGCCCCCGCAAGCCGTACAGGCCGGTTCTTCTTCCGGCAAACGATACTTGATCCGCTCTATCGGGATATTCTTGGGAATCGGTTTCCGGCCGGGCTTCTTGCGCCCGTATTGGATGCAAGGCCAGTTTTAGAACCGCCTTCCAAACCGCGTGCCGAAATGCTAAATTGACGGGCGTGACACCCCATGTTTTGCGGCATACTTTTGCCTCCCGGCTGGTCATGCGGGGGG
>JAAZHX010000085.1 GCA_012510495.1 Smithella sp. | reverse complement strand
TGATCCATAGCCCGGCAACTCGTTGAACCATTGCTCTTTACCTGTTAGAGCATCAAGGGAGTATGTATAGCCAACTACTGAAGCAATGAGTTGGTGTTCATCAAGCAAGAGTAAAGAGACATAGCCGCGACCTTTCGGTGCTTTCCAATCCCATACGATCTTACCAGTGTGTTTGTCCAGTGCGACGACTTGACTATTGAAACCGACATAGACGAGGTTGTTTTGTTCAGTTGTCATATTACTTCCTTTCCGATGGAGACAAATAGACATACAACCGTGGTTAAAAGATGTGCTCTCACTTCTTTCTCCTTTAAAAACTTTCATTAATCTGACATTTCCCATTTACACGGTAAAAAACATAATTTCTCCTCACGATATCGGTAATTCTACAAAATACATCGTGGCAAGGTCAAGAAAAAACAATCCTATGCACGGTTATCATCAAAATCCCGTCAATGTACGGTTTTTCAAACACATTCGGATAGTTACAGATATCCACTTTTTGACAGACCCTGATTGCTCTGGCGTTCTTAAAATCAGGATTGACAAAAGCCGCATCACCGGAATGTTGCCGTTCAATGCGGCATCCAGAAAAGGGGTCATTTTCTGGTTGTCTATTCCGGCTGTGTATCTGTTGTCTGTCGAATTGGCAGGGGAAGTGTGCAGTAAAGAACCTCCTTTGTGTTTCCATAAATATTTGTTTAAAATGCACTTATGAAACATCTGGCATTTTGGCACGGTGTTTGCAAATTCGTATTTCAGAGTGAGTCAGAGCAAAAAAAGTGAATATTAACCTTTGAAATGGAGGTGCATTATGTTGCTGAGTAAGCGGTTTCCATTTTGGGATATCGAGCGGACGCTTGATGAGATGAATCATGTGTTTGATGTGTTTGGCGGGCCGGCGGGGCTTCGCAGTATGCCGACGGGGACGTTTCCGGCGCTGAATGTGTATGACGCCGGGGACAAACTGGTGGTTACGGCCGAAGCGCCCGGGGTTGAGGCCAAGGATATCGAGCTGAACGTGGTTGAAAACAGCCTGACGCTGAGCGGCAAACGCAACGGCCAGCCGGAGAATAAGGATGGCCGGTACTATCGGCGCGAGCGGTTCTGCGGGCAGTTCAGCCGGACGATCTCGCTGGCCGAGAAGGTCAACCCCGACAAGGCGACGGCACAATTCAAGAACGGCATCCTGACCATCGAATTGCCCAAGGCCGAGGAAGCCAAGCCGCGCAGCATCCGCATCAAAGCGGAGTAAGGGCGCAGCGTGTAACGGGTTAAATTGAGAGATTCGACGAATGTACAGAAATGGAGGTGATTGTTATGACAGATAAAGAATTGACAAAAAAGCAGCAAACCGAAGTAACGCGCCGTGAGCAGTCCCACGAACGGCCGGTGTTTGTGCCGGCGGCGGACATCTGGGAGACGCCGGAGGCGATTGTGCTCAAGATGGATATGCCCGGCGTAGGCCCGGACGACGTTGAGGTCAACGTGCAGCATGGGACAATGACAGTGCAGGGCAGGGTGGCGACTGCGCGCACGGAACGGGTCCTGTATGCCGAGCAGCGGATCGGGGATTACCAGAGTGAGTTTGCGTTGAGCGAGGACCTTGACCCCGACACGATTACGGCGCAGATGAATGCGGGCGTGTTGACGCTGACGGTCGGCAAGGCCGCGAAGGTCAAACCGCGTAAAATCGCGATCACGGCCGGATAATCCATATCGTTCTCAATGACAATGCAGCCGTCTGTACGCAGGCGGCTGTTTTTTTTTAGTTCGTAGTTCGTAGTTCGTTGTAAAAGTCCTTTGGTAAATTCTGTTATCTTGTCGTGCAATATCGGTGTCCTCGGAGTCTTCGGTGGTTTATATGTGATCATACGTTTTTGGGCGAATTTGATTGACAAAGGCCGCCCCGGGGTTTAGGGTGGAAGCCGACGTAGCGGTGATTGGCGAGACTTTTTATCAGGAGAGTACCATGCTGTTAGTAACCGGCGGGGCGGGGTTTATCGGCTCGGCGCTCGTGGCGGCCCTGAACAAACGGGGCGTTGAGGACATTCTGATCGTCGATATTCTGGGACACGACCAGCGGTGGAAGAATCTGCGCCGTCTGCGGTTTGCCGATTATATGGAGGCCGACGATTTTTCGGATATGGTCGCCGGTGAGCCGATGGACTGGGATGTTGAGGCGATCGTGCATTTGGGGGCGTGTTCGGAC
>JAAZHX010000132.1 GCA_012510495.1 Smithella sp. | reverse complement strand
GAGTAGAGTTGTACACCCTCAACGAGCAGTCTCTTCCGCGTGAACTGGTTGAACTGGCTCATTCGAAACGAAAAAAAATATTGATTGGGGAAAACCGTTTTTTTGGATTCGATCAAAGTGTCTTTATTTCTGAAGATACACGCCGGCAGCATGCTTATATTGTGGGACAGACCGGAACCGGTAAAACCACTTTAATGAAGACCATGATTTCCTCAGATATGGAAGCAGGCAATGGCATTGCAGTAATTGACCCCCACGGTGAATTCTTCAATGACATCCTTTCGATCATTCCCTTGAGCCGGAAGGATGACGTTGTGTTGATTGATCCGGCCGACTTCGACTATCCGGTCGGCATGAACCTGATGGAAGTCTCTGGCGATGAAGAGCGTGATTATGTGGTCAAGGAACTACGCGCTATTTTCAAACGATATATCAGAGAATATTACGACATTACCGATGGCGGATATCTTGGCCCGGTTTTCTTCCAGCATGTTCAAAATAATCTACTTCTGGCAATGTCGGATATAGATAATCCGGGCACAATCATTGAGTTCTTCAATATTTTCATGGATACCGATTTTTGGAATAGATGGTTGCCACTAAAATGGACCAACCCGCAATTGTCCAACTGGACCAATGAGGTGTTAACGAACACGAATTACAATGCCGTAAACCGGAGTGATGGAAGCCGGTATGGTGATTACTTTGCTTCCAAGTTTATGGATTTCGTGAATGATAGCCGGGTAAGCAATATTTTCGGACAACCGCGATCGACGATTAATATAGCCGAAGCGGTACGTAACAATAAAATAATTCTGATTAATCTTTCGAAAGGGATGCTCGGTGAAGCGAACTCCACCCTGCTCGGCATGATTTTGCTTGCCAAGATTTCGGCTACGCTGATGGCAAGAGCAAAGGAAATTACCCTCGGCAAGAAAATCACACCGTTTTATCTTTACGTCGATGAGTTTCAGAATATCGCCTCCGAGAATTTCTCCATTCTGCTGGCGGAAGCGCGGAAATTTGGTCTCGGCTTGGTTCTCGCAAACCAATATCTCACCCAAATTTCCGACAGGAAGATCCTGAACTCCATCCTGGGAAACGTTGGAACCATGATTAGTTTCAGACTGGGGCTTGAAGACTCCCAGTTGTTAGAAAGCCAGTTTTTGCCGACGTTCTCGAAAAACGACTTGGCCAATCTGCCAAATTATCATGCCGTGATGCGCACAAACGTAGACGGTGAGCGTCTGGTGCCATCCATCTTTAAGACTATTCGTCCAGAAATAACGCCAAATGTCGCCTCTCCGGAAGAAATCAGGAAAGGAGCTCGTGAAAAATTCGGCACGCCCAAGGTGTTGGCGGAAGAGATCGTCAAATACTCCCTTGCTCCAAAGCGGGCATTTATGTACGCCTTCGACGAAGATCGTATCAAGATCTTAAAAGAATACGATTGGAATAATGTTGATCTCAGTGTCCTCAAGGCATATTGGGATCATGATGAAAAACTTAATGAACTTGCATCGGCTTGTATCCAGGATACGTTCCAATCAATTTTTACCTATCTAACCAGCAAAAGTGAGTTGGAAAACAACAAAACCTCTCCCATCTTGGCGAAGATTAAGGGACAGAGCAGTCCGGATTTTTATCTCAAACAAGGAAAGATCGAGGACATACTCAAAGGCTTAGCTTCTCAAGAGACATGCGAAGTCATAGACTGGATGAAAAACACAGGAAAGGTTACTTTCCTGGTTAATTGGCTCGAAAGATCTGCCAATCG
>JAAZHX010000269.1 GCA_012510495.1 Smithella sp. | reverse complement strand
CAATACTATAACGGCAAAGATCTAAAAAAGGAAAGGGTTTACTCATTATGGCAAATTTAATTGAAAAGCCTGTGCTTATGGCACTTATTGCAACTTTAGGAACTTGGGGAGTCACGGCTTTAGGCGCTGCTTTGGTTTTTTTCACGACCGTCTTTTTTCTGGGTGCGGCAATGGCCTGTGCTTTTTTAGGTTTTGCCGGTCCGAGATTGACCATTGGCTCTTCACAGCAGATAAGATCGATTGTGGCACAACCACAGTCTTCATCCAGAATCACCTTCAATCCGCATACTTCACAACCCAGAACGTCTCCAACCTTTGCTCTCGACATTTTCTTCCTCCTCATGGAGAGGGGTTGAACATCTTCCCTCTGGTATTTTTTATTTCATTCTAATCAAAAATATTATTTTTTCAAGCATAAATTGCTAATTTTTTTCAAAACATAGACGGCTTGACATTCATTGATGATTTGATATTATCCTCCGGAAAAAGGAATCCGGATCAGGGTATCCAAGCTCACCCTGACAATCATCACCAAAAAGGGCAGCAAAAAATCGATCCTCAATAAGCCGCTTTCGGAGGGGGAAAAACGCCGGACTAGCATATGCCGCATAAAAAAAACCAAAAGTACCGCAGCTGGGTGGAAGTTGATCTCGACAACTTTATCGCCAATCTGAAAGAAATCAAAAGGCTAATCGGCGCCAAAGCCGATTTTATGATGACGGTTAAAGCCGATGCTTATGGACACGGCGCCATAGAAATATCGAATATCGCGCTGAAATGCGGCGCACGGATGCTGGGCGTAGCCAACGCCGACGAGGGCGTGCAATTAAGAATCAGCGGAATTGAAGCGCCTGTGGTTATCCTGGGACCTTCCACAACCGCGGAAATCGAACAGATCATCAAATATAATCTCATACCTTCCGTTTCAGATTTATCTTTTGCAAAAAAGCTCAATAACGCCCTGATCAAATCCCATCATAAACGTCCCTTGCACATAGAAGTGGATACCGGCATGGGGCGCGGCGGCGCAATGCATACCGAAGCCGTAAAACTCGTTCTCGATTTGTCCGGATTATCCAACATTATACTGGAAGGCATTTTCAGCCACTTTGCTTCCAGCGAAAAAATGGTGTCCCACAACAGCACGCAATGGAAATGTTTTTCGGATGTGCTGGCTGAAATCGAGTCCCGGGGAATATATATTCCCATCCGTCACATCAACAACAGCGGCGCCATTTTGAATTATCCCGAATATAAACTCAATATGGTGCGGCCGGGAATTATGGCCTACGGCATATATCCTTCGCCGGAAAACGAATCCAAAGCCGGACTTTTGCCGGTGATGTCTTTTAAAACCGGCATCGTTTTGCTGAAAGACTTTCCGGCGGGGCACGGAATCGGCTACAACAGCACATTCGTTACGTCACGGCCCACCCGCATCGCCACGATTCCTGTCGGCTACGGGGACGGTTATCCGTTTATTCTATCCAACCAGAGCACAGCGCTCATTCATGGTCAAAGGGCTCCCATCGTCGGACGGATTTCCATGGATATGTGCACGGTGGACGTCACCCATATTTCCAATTGCAAAATCGGCGATGAGGTCGTTTTGCTGGGGCAGCAGGAAAAAGAATGCGTCAGCGCCAATGAAATTGCCGCCAAGGCACAAACGATCAGCTATGAAATCCTCTGCGCCCTGGGAAAAAGAGCGCCGCGTGTTTTTTTGCAAAAAGGGAAACACAAAACCGTTGAACCGCGGCTTAAGCGGATATTTGTCCCGGAAGAGGAACGATCCCTCTCGCGTATTGACAACATCATTCGTCACTGCCTTCTGGCGCGCGCACGCAACGAAGAACTGGGCAACGCCATTTATTATGAAATGTTTGAAACCCTTTTTGGCAACAGGGACCGGCGTCTCGAACTGCGTTCGGGTTTCCGCTACGATATCCGCATCGCGAAAATGCCGAAAACGAAAGATGTCGTTCTTTCCAAAGACTATCTGCATGTCGGCATGCACGTCCAATACAAAAAGACGCTGCGCGACAATATTTTCATGATCGGCTGCGCCTCCAGCCATTCGCAACTCAACGCGTTATTTAAAGATCCTCGCTGTGAATACCGCTGGCTATTGAACGACGGCGGAAACCTCTCCGGGAAACGCGACTTTACCGTCGAACGGGTACGCAT
>JAAZHX010000203.1 GCA_012510495.1 Smithella sp. | reverse complement strand
TCGGACCACAAGCGCAAACTCGTCGCCGAAATCAGGAAGGGGATCGCCGGACGGATGGAGATCCGGGAAGGGGAGATGGCGGCGCTGATCGCCACGCGGTCCAATTTGCTAATAAAATGGCGGAAGTGCATGGGAATCGAACCCACCTGGGACGGTTCTAGCGCCCCACACCGGATTTGAAGTCCGGGAGGCCCACCAGTGACCTTGGCACTTCCTTCAGAATCCTGCGCTCCATTACCTTTAATTTCCTCAGACTGTCAATAAATAAAGTCGCGTCGCCGTGCAGCCTTTTTTCACTTGACACGCAACCGCCGCCCTTCTATATATTTTCGTCGATTTTTACGAATCTTCCTGGATGCCGCCAGCAGCCGATCCGTCCTGGATTTCCGAACTGCCGTAATGCGCGGATAGGGAAAGAATAGGCCCATCAGAATGGGCGCGACGTGTTCCAGGGGGAGCCGTCGCGCTTATTTTTTTACCGCAGAGGCTTCCCGCATTCCTTGCATTTGCCGTCCGGGCCGATGACGCCGATACAGGCGCCGTCGCTGCACAGAACTCTTTTCTCCCAGTCGTCATCGGATGCCGCCTCTTCCGGCGCCGCGGGATTTTCTTCCGCCGAATCCGGCGTCTGTAACGCGCTTTGACCGTGGTCTTCAGGAAGCACACCCTCGAAAGGCTTGCCGCACTCCCGACATTTGCCGTCCGGGCCGACGGTGCCGATGCAGGATTCATCGCTGCATAAAATTCGTTTTTCCCAGTCTTCGTTTGCGTCAAAAAGAATTTCCGTCATGCCGTTCTCCGGTTTTGGATTGATGAGGCTTCTTATGACGGGTGCGGCAAAAAGTCAAATGCCACGGCCGGCCGGTCATCCCTTGATGCAGGCGAGAGATTTGAGCCTTGCCACCCTTTTCGCGATGCCGGCGTCATGAACGACTTCCACGACGTCATGGACATTCTTGTAGGCTTCCGGCATTTCTTCGCTCAAGGTCCCCTTGCTGCCGGCCATGACCAGTACGCCCCGGTCGGCCAGCTCCCGGCTGATGGACCGGCCCCGGCTGGACCGGATCGCCTGCGACCGGCTCATGACGCGGCCGGCGCCGTGGCAGGCGCTGCCGAAAGTCTCGTCCATCGCTTTGGCCTGACCGGCCAGCACATAGGATCCGGAACCCATGTCTCCCGGAATCAGCACCGGCTGGCCGACGCTCCGGTAACGGGCGGGAACGGCTTCATGGCCCGGTGGATAGGCCCGCGTTGCGCCTTTGCGATGCACACAGAGTTTTTTCTCCTGCCCGGCCACTGTAAATTTCTCGATTTTGGCAATATTGTGGCAAACGTCATATACCAGCCGCATGCCCAGTTCGCGCGGGGACGCGCGCAGGGTCTTTTCCAGAACCTCCCGCGTCAGATGCATCAGAATCTGCCGGTTAGCCCAGGCGTAGTTGGCCCCGCAGGCCATGGCGGCCAGATAGTTTTGTCCGCGCCCGGAGGACAGATAGGTGCAGGCCAGTTGACGGTCGGGAAGCGCGATGCCGGTTTGGGTCTGGTGTTTGACCATCAGCGCCAGGTAGTCGTCGCAAATCTGATACCCCAAGCCCCGCGATCCGGTGTGAATCATGATGACGATCTGGCCTTTGCGCAAACCAAATATCTGAGCCGCGGTCTCATCGAAGATTTCCTCGACGACTTCGATTTCCAGAAAGTGATTGCCGGAACCGAGAGTGCCCAGTTGCTGCTTCCCCCGCTCCAGGGCACGCGTCGAAACCTGCTCCGGATCGGCCCCGGAAAGACAGCCTCCGTCTTCCGTCGTTTCCAGATCTTCCGCGGCGCCGTATCCAGCCTTCACCGCCCAGGCCGCCCCCTCTTCCAGCACTTTCTTCTGATCCTTGCCGGAGAGTTTGACGTAGCCGGTGGAGCCGACGCCGGACGGAATGCGATGATACAGGGCCGTCGTCAAATCCTTGAGTTTTTCCCGGATGTCGGGAAACGTCAGGTCGGTGGTCATCAGACGGCAGCCGCAGTTGATGTCATAGCCGACGCCGCCGGGCGACACGATGCCCGTTTCCAGATCAAAAGCCGCCACACCGCCGATCGGAAAACCGTATCCCCAGTGCACATCCGGCATGGCCAGCGAATAATTGACAATGCCCGGCAGATGAGCGACGTTGGCCACCTGCCGGACGCTTTCGTCGTGCCGGAGCAAATCATAAATTTTTTCATTGGCATAAATAACACCCGGCACACGCATGGCACCTGTCTGCGGTAACAGCCAGCGATTGTCATCGAGTTTTTCCAGTTTACTTTCAGACATCAAATATCACTCTTGCCTTCCAGCCGGTTTTCGTCTTTTCCACGGACAGTTGATGATATGTGACGGCTTTGATCTCCGTTTTGATCAAATGCTGCTTGGAGTTGTAGGACTCAACGACACATTGCGCGACCAGCTTTTTGTTGCCGCAGGCCGGAATCGAGGCGCGATTCAGCACCCAGCCCAGCCCATTGAACCAATACAGAAGCTCCCGTAAAAAGTTCACCAGCAAATCTCCGACATCCGCGCCCTGCACGGTTATTGTTTTGACCCGTTCTTTTCCGCCTCTTTTTTTCGGAGGGTCAATCTCCTGAATCATCACGTCAAACAGGGCCAGGGCGGCGTTGGCGAAAAGCTCTTTTTTCGTCCGCCCGCAAATTTCCAGCCCCAGGTCGGCGGTATGATCGAACCGTTCGTATTTTTTCACGGAGAAATTATAGCGTTATGCTGAAAGATAAACAAGAAGGAACAGGGGGCGGGCGCAAAACTCCCGACGCAGCTTTACAAGCGGGGAACGGCGTCGCGTTCCCCGCTTGCGGATTTTACGACTCGGCGGGCGGCGGACCGTTCTCTTCCCCGTTTCTGTTGGTCTCTTCGCCGCCGTTGCCGTTGGTGTTGTCCTTGTCTTCCGCTTCCGATGTCGTGCGGGCCAATCCGACGAGTTTTTCTTCCGGCGCCAGATCAATCAGCTTGACGCCCTGGGTCACGCGGTGGGTTATCGGAATTTCCTGCACTTTCATCCGGATGACGTTGCCCGTGCTGGAGATGAGCATGACGTTCTCCTCGCCTTGCACCTGCAGAACGCCGGAAACATTCCCTATCTTGGAAACGGTCTTCAGGTTGATCGTTCCCTTGCCGCCCCGCGCCTGAACGCGGTATTCGTCAATCGGCGTGCATTTGCCGTAGCCGTTCTCCGATACCGTCAGCATAAAGGTGTCTTGCGCGGGAATGTCCAGGCCGATGACATCATCGCCTTCGCCCAGGTTGATGCCGCGGACGCCGCGGGCCGTCCGGCCCATATCGCGCACCTCGACCTCCCGGAAGCGGATGGCCATACCCAGTCGCGAGGCCAGAAAAATATCCTGATCGCCGTTGGTTAACTGCACATCCACCAGTTCGTCGTCGTCATCGATGGAAATGGCGATAATGCCGCCGGTGCGCGGATTGGAATAAGCCGCCAGGTCGGTTTTTTTGATGACGCCCTTGCGGGTGACCATCACGACGAACTTGTCCAAAACAAATTCCCTGACCGGCAGCGTCGCGCTGACGCGCTCGCCCGGCGCCAGACTGACCAGATTGATCATGGCTTTGCCCTTGGCCGCCCGCCCGGCCTGAGGAATCTGATACACTTTCAGCCAGTGAACTTTTCCGGCGCTGGTGAAGACCAGAAGATAATGATGGGTGGAGGCAATGAATATTTTTTCGACAAAATCCTCTTCCTTGGTTCCCATGCCGACCTTACCCCGCCCGCCGCGGTGCTGGCTCTTGTACAGACTGACGGCGTTGCGCTTGATGTAGCCGGTGTGCGAAATGGTGACCACCATGTCTTCTTCCACAATCATGTCCTCGATGTCGATGTCTTCGGTGCCGGCAACGATTTCCGTGCGCCGCTCATCGCCATATTTTTCCCGGACCTCGTGAAGTTCATCGACGATTACTTGCAGGACCTTCCGCGGGTCGGCCAGAATGCCGGACAGTTTGGCGATCAGCGCCGTGATGTCCGCGTATTCCGCGTCGATTTTGTCTCTTTCCAGTCCGGTCAGACGCTGCAAACGCATTTCCAGAATAGCTTTGGCCTGAATTTCGGACAAATGAAAAGCCGCGCATAACGCCGCGGACGCCTCGTTGGGACTTTTGGCCGTCTTGATGATCCTGATGACTTCGTCAATATTGTTCAGCGCGATGATATAGCCTTCTAGGATATGCGCCCGCTCCCGGGCCCGCGCCAAATCGAACTGTGTGCGGCGAACCACCACTTCCTGACGGAAGGCGATGAATTTTTCGAGCACTTCTTTGAGATTGAAAACCTTCGGCTGCCCTTCGGAAATCGCCAGCATGATGATGCCGAAAGAGATTTCCATCTGCGTAAATTTGTAAAGCTGGTTCAAAATGATCGCGGAGCTCTCATCGCGCTTGAGTTCTATGACCACGCGGACGCCCTCCCGGTCCGATTCGTCGCGCAAATCGGCGATGCCGGAGATTTTCTTGTCGCGCACCAGCTCCGAAATTTTTTCAATCAGCGTCGCCTTGTTGACCTGATACGGAAGTTCGGTGACGACGATGGTTTCCTTGTCGTTACGGGCGTTCTTTTCGATGAGCGCGTGCGCCCGGATGCGGATAATGCCGCGTCCGGTTTTATAAGCGGAAAGAATTCCCTCCCGGCCGTTGATGAAACCGGCCGTGGGAAAATCCGGGCCGGGAATGTATTTCATCAGTTCTTCCACAATCATTTTGGGATTCTGAATCAGGGCGATCGTGCCGTTGATGATTTCCGTCAGATTGTGGGGCGGAATGTTGGTGGCCATGCCGACGGCGATGCCCGAGGTTCCGTTCAGCAAAAGGAAGGGGAGGCGCGTCGCTAAAATCGACGGTTCCATGAGCGATTCGTCGTAATTCGGCACAAAATTGACCGTATCTTTCTCCAGGTCGGCCAGCGCTTCGTCCGTGATGCGGGCCATGCGGCTTTCCGTGTAGCGCATGGCTGCAGGCGGATCGCCGTCAATCGAGCCGAAGTTGCCCTGACCGTCCACCAGAGGATAGCGCATCGAAAAATCCTGCGCCATGCGAACCAGGGTGTCATAAATGGCCGTGTCGCCGTGGGGATGATATTTACCCATGATGTCGCCGACGATGCGGGCGGATTTTTTGTAGGGTTTGTTGTAGCGGTTGCCCATTTCCGACATCGCATATAAGATACGGCGATGCACGGGTTTGAGACCGTCGCGCACGTCGGGAATCGCCCGGCCGATAATGACGCTCATGGAGTAATCCAGATAGGATTTCTTCATTTCGTCTTCTATATTCACCAGTGTTTGCCTGTGGTGGATATCTCGTTCCATCTTCTGTGTTTCCTCTCTTTGGTTGCCATCGCGGCATGAAATTTTTTCTTGGCGTCGTCATGACAAGCCGGGCGCGGGCCGGTATCTGTGCTGCGCCCGGATGCCGCCCGCATGACGGTGTTAAATATCCAAATTGGACACGTACATAGCGTTTTGATAAATGAACTCGCGCCGCGGCTCCACCTCGTCGCCCATCAGCGTGGTGAAGATTTCATCGGCGACCACCGCGTCTTCGACACTCACCCGGAGAAGGGTTCGTTTTTCGGGGTTCATGGTGGTTTCCCAGAGCTGTTCCGGATTCATTTCACCCAGACCTTTGTAGCGCTGGAGGGTCAGGCCTTTTTTGCCCAGGTTGATAATGTGATCCACCAGACTCTTGGCGGTCGGGAGAAGAACCGGCGCAGCTGCGTCTTCCTGCCGGTCGCTGTAAGGCGGCTCGCCCAGAATGGCAACTTGCTCCATCAGGTTGCGGATTTCGCCGAACTGCGGCGTGCGGAAGATTTCCCGGTCGATACAGGTGGTACGGATCGTTCCGTTATACCGAATGTCGAAAAGCATTTTGTAGCCGCCGTGTTCGGGATCCTCGTCAATGCGGTAGTCCGCCACCACTTCGCTGCCCAGGGCGACAACGGTTCTGCCGGCGATTTTCAACAGCTCGCTTTCGTTTTGAAACGTCTCATCCGTCAGCGCGGGATCCCCGGCTGTAATCCTGACAACATCCCGATTGCGATGATCCTTTTCAAAACGGTCCAGCAGGTCTTTGATGCGCGTGATTTTTTTGACGACGTTCAGTAATTTGTTACCCGAAACGGGAAACGGGCTCCCATCTCCCATAAACAGGTTCACCTTGTTCACGCCGTTTTCCAGAATGTAATTTTTCATCTGTTCTTCGTTCTGGATGTAAAACTCTTTTTTCTTGTCCACCACTTTGTACAGCGGCGGCTGCGCGATAAACAAATATCCTCTCTCGACCAATTCGCGCATCTGGCGGAAAAAGAAGGTTAAAAGCAGTGTGCGGATATGCGATCCGTCCACGTCGGCATCCGTCATGATAATAACTTTATGATATCTGAGTTTGCTGACGTCATAATCGTCGGCGCCGATGCCCGCTCCGAGGGCCGTGACAATCACCTTGATTTCTTCGTTTTGCAGCATTTTGTCGAAGCGCGCTTTTTCCACATTGAGGACCTTCCCGCGCAGCGGCAGGATCGCCTGGTATTTCCGGTCGCGTCCCTGTTTGGCCGAGCCGCCGGCCGAGTCTCCCTCCACCAGATAAATCTCGCTTAAGGCGGGGTCTTTTTCCTGGCAATCGGCCAGTTTCCCGGGAAGCGCTCCGACTTCCAGCGCGCTCTTGCGGCGCGTCAATTCTCTGGCTCTTCGGGCCGCGTCGCGTGCGCGCGCGGCTTCCATGCATTTATTGAGGATGTTTTTGGCGACGGACGGATTTTCCTCCAGATAGGATCCGATTTTCTCGTAAACAATTCCTTCCACGAGACCGCGGACATCGGAATTTCCCAGTTTGGTTTTGGTTTGTCCTTCAAACTGCGGGTTGCGGACTTTCACGCTGATGACACAGGACAACCCTTCGCGCAAGTCTTCTCCGCGCAGAGATTCCTTTCCGTCTTTGATGATTTTGTTGGCGGTGGCGTAGTTATTGAACACACGGGTCAGCGCCGCGCGGAAGCCGACCATGTGCATGCCGCCTTCTACGGTATTGATGCTGTTGGCAAAGGAAAAAATGTTTTCCAGGTAGCTGTCATTGTATTGCAGGGCTACTTCCACCGAGCAATCCTCCCGGGCGCCGGTCACGTAGATCGGCTCCTTGTGGAGCACTTTCTTGTTGCGGTTGATATATTCCACAAAAGAAACAATGCCGCCTTTGTAGAAAAATTCCGCTTTTTTTTCCGATCGTTCATCCACCAGGGAAATTTTGACGCCG
>JAAZHX010000081.1 GCA_012510495.1 Smithella sp. | reverse complement strand
CACCAACTTGTCAAACGAGGAAAAATCCTCCGCGAAAAACTGTCCGCTTGAAATGAAAAACGTTTGTTGTCAAGCTGTTAAACCGTCATTTGCCCAGCTGATATGGTTGCCGTTAACGGTCGGCGGTATGCGCCGTAGGGGAAATCGGAGCCACTTTCCTATCACCCGTTACTGACCTCGATGCGAGCTGAAACGCTTGATATACCACTGAAACCCCTATGGCGTATGACCGCTTGTTGCACTAAATCCCGCCCCTGACGGAGCGGGATAGCTTTTTTGTTTAACCATCGTAATAAGGTTATTAACCATATAAATCTTATTATTATGGAAACACAGTCAAAGTTACACAAAAAATCATTTACTATCGTTGAACAGGCCTGCCATGAAGTTCGTGGTTTCAGGAAGTTGTATGAGGAACTGGATGATAAGGTTCGTTTGTCGGGTCTTTCATCTAGTACCTTAACCAGTTATGCCCGTAAACTGGCTCAGTTAAGTCTTCATTTTGGGAAACTGCCCCAATTCATTGAAGAAAAGGATTTGAACAAATACCTTGCATCGCTGGCTCGTCAAAGTAAAACACCTTCCCTTAGTGATTTCAAATTTGCAGTATATGGATTGCGGTATTGTTACCGCATGCTTGGGATAAATGAAAAGCTGATCAAACTTCCTTCGATTAAAAAGGAAAGCAAACTGCCGGTGGTTTTGAACCATCAGGAATGCAAGGCGTTGTTTCAGGCTCCGGATTTGCTCAAACACCGTGTTCTGCTTGCATTGATGTATTCTGCAGGATTACGCGCCAGGGAAGCAAGCCGGTTAAAATTACCAGATATTGATTCTGGCAGGATGATGATACACATCCGTCAAAGCAAATACAACAAAGACCGGTATGTTCCATTGTCTTCAGCTATATTGAAAGGGCTGCGTAAGTATTATTATGCCTGCCGCCCGGTAGAATATCTTTTTAACGGGAACGAAGCGGGTTCTCCCCTGAGCGTCCGTGGAATGCAATGGGCACTGCGGGAAGCAGTCAAAAAAAGCAAGCTTCAAAAAGGAATCACACTTCATACATTGAGGCACACCTATGCGACCCATTTGCTGGAATATGGAATGGACATTGTCACCATCAAAGAGTTGCTGGGTCACGAGCGAATCGAAACCACACTGATTTATTTGCATGTAGCCAAACCTAACCGCAGCAACCTGTTCAGTCCGCTTGACCGGTTGTATGCCAAAGGTTGAGGCCGGCGTTTGAACTGGCACAGGTTATCGATAGGTTCGGGAATGAGTTTGAATCTCAATATCCGGTAAATTCGTATATCCAGCGGACTCTGAGGGCAATCCGGCAATGCCGCTCATCGGCTTTGGGCGGACATGTAGATCAATGTGATACTTGCGGACATATTCGTATCAGCTACAACTCCTGCAGGAACCGTCATTGTCCAAAGTGCCAGAATACACAACGGGAAGAATGGATTGAAAACCGAAAACATGATTTATTACCCATCCCATATTTTCATGTGGTTTTTACAGTTCCAGACAAACTCAACGGTTTATTTTTATTTCGTCCGGCAGAGATGTATAACCTTTTATTCCGGACAGCATGGGAAACCATCTCTCAGTTTTCATACACAAAGCTTCATTCAGAAACAGGAATGGTGGCGGTTTTGCATACGTGGGGGCAGAACCTGAGCCTTCATCCCCATTTGCATTGTGTGGTGCCAGGTGGAGGCATAAATTATTCCAACCAGTGGTCTGAGGTAAAGATCTCAGAAAATGGCAAAACCTTTTTATTCCCGGTAAAGAATCTTTCCGCCGTTTTTCGAGGTAAATTTATTGAATCCATAAAACGACAATTTTCACAAGACAAATCATTCATCAGTGAGTTGTACCGGACTCAATGGGTTGTTTATGCTAAGGAACCCTTTGCCGGGCCTGAGCAGGTGGTGGAATACCTGGGCAGATATACTCATAAAGTAGCCATTGGCAACCACCGTTTGCTTTCAGTCGATGATCATAAAGTCCGCTTCAGCTATCTGGATTACCGGGACAATAAACAAAAAGAAATGAACCTGACAGGTATTGAGTTTCTTCGCAGATTCTGCCAGCACATATTGCCCAAAGGATTTGTAAGGATACGTCATTACGGATTACTTTCTGCAACTCGCAGACCTTTACTCCGGCAACTTCAGATGGAATTTGGAATGCATATTCCATTAAAACGTGAGAAGAAGTCGTGGAAACAGATTTGTGTTGAAAGCCTTGATTTTGATCCGGATCTTTGTCCTTGCTGTAAAAATGGGAAGATGATCACTGTTGAATTGATCCTGCCCGGAAGGGCTCCTCCAATGAAAATTTCAAACGAATGCCTTCATTCTGTTTTATGGTTACCCCCTGTTTAGTCCGGTAATGGACCAGGAAAATCTATATCTGTATCGTACATTATACCCTGAAAATCTGCCTGCAAGAGCTTGCAGAGAATAAGTTTCCGGTAGTCGCAGATGAAAATGTTCGAACAAAAACAACTTCAGCCACACGGCAAAATACTTTCCATACATTAAATTCCATAATAATAGAAAATTGCGGATTTCGGTAAAGCGGGATTTCGTGCAACAGGGCTTCATGTTGGGTTTCGTTCCTCAACCACACGAAGCCTTACTTATTATGTGCCGTATTTCTCTCTCTGTCAGTCATTTCTCTGTTTTAAATAGTTTAGCAAGTTGAGAATATGTTGCTGTGTATGACTGGGAAATATTAACTCAAAATACCAAAGTCCGTCGTTTAAACTGTTGTTCTCAATTCGCCATCTAATCTCTAATAAATCAAGTATAATATCTGTCAAATCGTCAATTGCATCAACGATTGCATTGTCGTTTAAGTTGTCAATGTCGTCTATGTCAGCCGCTATTTTGTAAAGTCCAAAGTCCGGAAAGTTACTTTTTAAATTTTGCTTTATGTCTGGAAGTTGAGATTTGTCAAAATCGGGAAAGTCTGTGTCGTCAAACTCGTAGTCGATATGAAAATATAAACTGTAAATATTAATCAAATCTCTCTCTAACAACCTGTTTATATCTGTCGTTGCCAAGTCAGGCTGAAGTCCAAACTTGGCAATTTCATTTATTGTTGGAATAAGTTCTTTCATTGCAGCATCATCTTAATATGGCACATAACGGTCGGGGCTAAGT
>JAAZHX010000199.1 GCA_012510495.1 Smithella sp. | reverse complement strand
GTTTCATACTCGTAGCGTTTGAGAAAACGGAAGCCGCATTTCTCCTGAACGCGGCCGGATTGAGCGTTCCAAGCGAAGTGTCCGCACGTGATGAAATCCAGATGAAGCTCCTCGAAAAGATACCGCTCTACCTCACGGACCGCTTCCGCGGCCAGGCCTTGTCCCCAATGATCCTTTGCGATCACAAAGCCGAGCTCCGCGCCGCGCTTCGCGTCGAAGTCCGGAAGCTCCTTCTCGTTATACTTTTCGATGCCGAGCGAGCCGATGAGTTTGCCCCGGTATTCAAGCGCGAAAACGTGCTTTTCGCGAATAAACATATCGAGGATCTCCTGTGAAGTCGCGAGATCCTTGTGCGGCGCCCAACCGGCCATCTGCCCGACCCCGTCCACCGACGCGTACTCGAAAAGATCCCCGACGTCACCAGGCTCCCACGGGCGGAGGGTCAATCGCTTCGTCCGAAGACGAATGTTTGTGATGTCGATTTCAGCGTTCATACGAAGTCCCCCGTTAACGGATCAATAGCTCGGGCTGAAAACGCAAGTTTGTGATGTCGATCTCAACGTTCATGATACTACCTCGATCGTTGACATTCTGCCGGTCGCCTTCGGGCGTCGTGGGGGCTCCGGTATGGATCGCCGGGATTCTGAACGGAGCCGCCGGCATGGATATGCGGGGTTATTGATGAAATGGTACGTATAAACGCGCGCACCGTCAAGGGGAATGACGGGTCTATTCGAAATGCCCCGGAGGAACAGCGGGTTTCAAATCGATTTTCGAAAAGATCGATCACTCCATTTTCAACTCGAAATTTCCCGCTTTACGAAAATAACCCATGTTATAATACGACATATGACAATTATTTAGTGGAGGATCGTATATGCCGCAAATCAATCGCTCCGGTCTGGAAACACTCCTTCAAATCGGTCGCCGGGATCCGACCATCGCATATTTCCTCCAGGATCAATTACTCACGTTCCCGGCGTATGCCTCCGCGATCTATCAATCCGAAATATACCTTTCGGTTATCGGCAAGGATTCCGGAGATATCAATGAGGCAGAACGCCTCGACAAAAAGAGAACGCACGCGCACAACGCAGTGATCGCAAGCCTCGACGCGCTGAATCAGTTATGCGAAAAGAATGGCATTCCGCCCGTTTATGACGGTACCGTCTCTGAATCGCGCCCTTTTCGCGTCGAGATCGCTGACGCGGTACTGGCGTATGTTCATGAAGTTCTCGAAAAACGGACCCGGTGAGCCGTGCCTCGTTCACGATTGATCATTCGAGCGACTTCCGGATTTTCGATCTGTCGCACGCTCTTACGACACCGTCAGCCGGAATGTTTCTTCAATTTTGGTCCTTTGAGTCGCAGATAATACGCTCAACGTGACTTCGATTGTATCGGCCGGCGGCTTAAGCCTTACGGGGAGGATGTTAAGCGTTTTCTGACCGTTTTTAAGCACGGCGGCATCACGATGTTTTCCGAAATTGGTGTTGGGGACCGACGCTCTTATTTCAGTGGATTCCGTAGTGTCAAAATTATATTCGCTGTAGAGGATGACGTAGCGGGACGGGCGGAATCCGGCTTCGACGTATTTTCCGAAAACGCGAAGGCCGTCCCGATCCAAGAGCATCGTGCCCGGATCCTTGATTTCGGTGCCCGTAGTCGGCCGAACGTAAG
>JAAZHX010000285.1 GCA_012510495.1 Smithella sp. | reverse complement strand
TCCGGGTTGCCGCGCACAGCTCGCTCCAGGCTTCGTATAGAGTCATTCCGTTATCCGGCATTCGAAGACCTCCCCTATATGCGATTTGTAGTACTCCAGCTTATTCGCATGGCGGGTGGATAACCCACCGTTCTTGCTCCATTGGCTCCTTATGGTCGTCCATATCGGCCCGGCTCCGGAGTTGGCTTGCAGGAGCAGGATCATATAGTTGCCGCTTTTCGGCAACTGATATTGCTTTTCTTCGCCTCCATCTAGGTATGAGGTATCATACCGGAGGAACTCCGGGCTCAGATCCTCCAAACAGACCGGCAGGACATCCAAGAGCTTGCTGCTTTCCCACCCGACGGCGGGGATCATCTTGCGGTAGTGATGCGAAAAATTGATTCTGGGGGTCATTTTACCATCTCTTTATAATTCTTCAGTGCCTGCCTCTGCGCGGCGTAAGCTGCTATCACGGCATCCAACATCGGGCCTGCCTGCTGGAGTTCCCCCAACTCATTGAGATAGCTGTCGTTCTCGATCCGATCTCTCAGGCCATCGAGAATGTGTTCTATCTCATCTATGCGATTCAGGCAGGCCCTTTTTCGGAATGCCAGCTCTGCCGATATCCACGCTTCGTAATTGTCGCTCATATCATCCTCAGAAATTTCAGTATCCGGTACACTGCCCGGATTATCAAGAGTCTCATTCCAGCTCCTCCATGATCGCGGCGGCCTTCTGCAATCGGCGTAAGCAATCTAGTTCATCGCTGTCCGTTTCCGGCCCGGTTGCCGCCCTCATGATGCCCAGGCCCCTTTCTCCGCGATGGCGTCTACTTCTGCCTGTTCCTCGGACAGCTCTTCCCGGCTCTGGAAGTCGCCCCGGAGGAGCATATCAGCTGCCCGGCTGTATGCCTTGCTTTCGCATACCCGCCCGGCAAACTGCCATTCCCGTGCTAGCTCCCTCCAGAGGGCGATCTTCGCCGGCAGAGGGACAAGCACGCTCTTACCTTCGTCGGAGATGCGAACCTTGATTGTGGCCCCCTCTCGGAACTCGGGCATACCATATTCATCGGTGCCGGTGACGATGCCTGGCTCCTCCATGAGCACTTTCACAATCCAGTCCCAGGCCTTCTTAGCTAGGTACTCCTGTTTCCAGATGGACATACTGCTTTCCACTACACGATTGGCATTTCCATCCGGGATAGATGCTCGGACCACGACCTCCATGTATGTAGGAGTATGCTCGCGGCCAACGATCTGGAGAGATCCGCCTGCCTCCATCAGGGCTGCTATGTTGGTCTTGGCGCTAGCCGCCTTCCTCCCCCCGCCGGTGGAGTAGGTGGTTTTCTCGGTGCCTTGGCACTCTCTGACGGCCTCTAGGGCGCTTCCTGGGACGCTTCCGGCCTGCGAGCGGCTAGTTATCCCGCTGCCTCTCCGGACGGCCAGGTTGCCGCCTTTGGGGGCATTCTCCGCCATGTCCATCAGGATCTCGATGAGAGACTCCAGGATTGCCGTATCTGAGCACGATGGCTTCCC
>JAAZHX010000040.1 GCA_012510495.1 Smithella sp. | reverse complement strand
GGGTAAAGCTGCACGCCGACATCGCGCATCCAATCAATGCTCAATGCCGAAGACAAATCCAGGATGCCGTTGTCAAGGCTTTTAACGAAGAGCTTGAGCGTTCCAAGCAGCCAGGCTACAAGCCGATCGATCTGGACGAAGACGACTACCACCCGGACGACATCCATTAATTGCGATAAGTCCCTTCATATCAGGGACACTGCGTTAGAGTCCGTAGGGGTGAACCTGCGCGCGTGTTCGCCCGTCGGCATCCTGCTGTCACCACAGGCCCAAGGGCCAAGAGACACCGGCCCGCGGCGCCATGGGGCTATGTCCTGCGAAAGCAGAAAGTCGAACTGCTGTTCGGGCATACCACATACAACCTGGGCATTAACGGTTTTTTGTTACGGGGCCCGAAAGGGTGAATGCGGAGTTTGGGGTGCTGACGACCTGCGTTTATGGAATCCCCCCCTGTCGGCTCAAAGTCGCCTGATATTTGAAACAACTGTCTGCTCAGACAACTCCGTCTTTATATCCGAAAGACCCGTTCGGGAAAATCTGTTCCGACACAGCCTGTCGGCGAGGGGGAGTTGAAAGGCGGAAGTTTGCGGATGTTTAAAGAAATTGCCGCTTGTTGTCCGATATTTATTAAGATTGACAGTATTCTCTGTGCGCTCATAATAGGCAGGACGTGTGGTTGGAAAGAATACTGAGTTTTTGGTTCTTGTGGAGTCGTTATGAAGTATAAAGGATTGTGGGTCGGTACGGCGGTGATTATAGCGGTGATTGCGGGGTGTAAGACGCCGCCAGTGGTCGAAGAGCCGGATTATGAGCGGCAGCTCCCGCCCGGCAAGCACGCTCTGCGCAAAATCACCGATCCGGCTATGATCCCCGATTTTACGTTTGCCTGCTACAATACGCTCGACCTGCGGCGGGCGCTTGACCACAGCCTCAGCTACATGTCCAAGACGTCCAGCCGGCAGTTTTTCCCCAGCAACGGCATCACCCACGACCATGCAGTCGCCAGCCTGCGGGCATTCGGTACGCTGCTCGATCAGGGACTCGTCGGCCGCCCGCTTGAGGAGGCGATCCGGGCACAATTTGACTTTTATATGTCCGTCGGCTGCGATGACCGGGGGACGGTGCTTTATACGGGCTATTATACACCGATATTCGACGGTTCAATGACGCGAACCGAGCGTTTCCGCTATCCGCTTTATGCCCAGCCGAAAGACCTGGTCAAAGGGCCGCAGGGTGAGATTCTGGGACGCCAGTTGCCTGGCGGCGCGATAGAACGCTACCCCGACCGGCTGCAGATCGACCAGTCTGGAATGCTTCAGGGGCAGGAAATCGCCTGGATGGCCGATCCGTTTGAGGTCTATATCACGCACGTCCAAGGCTCGGCCAAACTGCGTCTGCCGGACGGCAGCCTCAAAACGCTCGGCTACACGGCCACCAACGGACACGAGTACCAGAGCGTCGGTCAAAAGATGATCGCCGACGGCATCGTTCCGGCGTCGGGATTGAGTCTCAAGGCGATGATCGATTACTTCAAGGCCAACCCGAACCAGATCGACAAATATATTTATCACAACCCGCGTTATGTGTTCTTCCGCACCGACGAGGGGGACCCTCGCGGCAGTCTGAACGAGCCGGTGATTCCGCTGCGGTCGATTGCCACGGACAAGGCCATTTACCCGCGTGCCTCGATGACGCTGCTCCAGACGCGCCTGCCGCGCCCGCTCGGCGGCGGCATCAGCCGAATGCCCTATACCGGCTTTGCGCTGGATCAGGACACCGGCGGCGCGATCCGGGCGCCGGGACGCTGCGATGTCTATATGGGCGTCGGCGACGAGGCCGGACGGATGGCCGGGCAGGTCTATGAAGAAGGG
>JAAZHX010000073.1 GCA_012510495.1 Smithella sp. | reverse complement strand
GGTTCGCCCACTGCTGGATCTCGGCCAAAAACGAGCAGTAAAAGCTCGCCGAGACTCCGCTGGCAAAGTACAACTCGGCCGAGAAGTCCGTCGGGATGGCTGCGGGGCTGTCCGGGCGGTGATGCTCGGCCAGGATGCAGGGCGATTGCGCCATCTTGGGTAATATGGGATAATTTGGCAACCGCAAATCGAACGGCGATTTGCACTCCAGCACCGGCCACAAGTCACGGAGGGTTGCGATGTCCCATTCCCAGCGCGTATCGATCCAGGAGTGTTTTTCCAAGTTAACAGATCCTCGCCGCCGAAAGGTAGTCTATCCGTTGATCAACGTGGTTACGATCGCCATCTGTGCCGTGCTTTGTGGTGCCGATGATTTCGTGGCGATTGCAGCGTTCGGTCGAAAGAAAGAGAAATGGCTGTCGAGGTTCCTGGACCTATCTGCCGGGATTCCCTCGCATGATCGGTTCAATGCGATCCTGGGAGCCATCAAGGTCGATGAGTTTCAGCAGTGCCTGCTGGAGTTGATTACGGCGGTCCACGAAATCAGCGGCGGCCAAGTGGTTGCGATCGATGGCAAGACGTTGCGCCGCAGCTTTGACCGAGCCACCAGCAAGTCGGCAATTCATATGGTGAGTGCCTGGGCCAGTGCGAATCACATCAGCTTAGGCCAAGTGGTCGTTGACGCGAAGAGCAACGAGATCACGGCGATTCCGAAACTGCTGCAAATCCTCGAGCTTTCGGGCTGTTTAGTGACAATCGATGCTATGGGGTGTCAGGTCGAGATCGCACGAGCCATTGTGAATGCGGGAGCCGACTACGTGCTGGCGGTCAAGGACAACCAGCCGACTCTGGCGAAAGGCGTAGAGGCCTTCTTTGTGGAGCATTCCCAAGATGATTTCGCTCGCGTTGAAGTGCGCCGCCAGACTACGCAGGACAAGGGGCACGGTCGCCAGGAGCAGCGCGAATATTTCGTTTGTCGAGTGCCCGAACGATTGCCCGATCGCAGTCGATGGCCCAAGCTGGCTGCGATTGGCATGGTCTTCGTTTGTGCCCTTCGCAATGGAGTGGAGCACATGGAATGCCGGTACTACATCCTGAGCAAGTACCTCTCCGCAAAACGCTTCGCACAAGCCGTACGCGATCATTGGAGCATCGAGAACCGGTTGCACTGGCAACTCGACGTCACCTTCCAGGAAGATCAATGTCGCATTCGGAAGGGCAACGCCGATGCCAACTTCAGTACTCTGCGGCGTACGGCATTGAGCTTGCTCAAGAACAATCACAGCGAGAAGGTAGGCATCAAGAACAAACGCCTGCTCGCCGCTCTCGACGACGACTATTTGCAGGAAGTCCTGTTCGGAAACTGACTTACGGTGCGATTGCCCTGGGCATCGACCGACTTGCAGAGCCGCGTCTTGACGGCGATCCCCGGACCGTTTCATAAGCACGCAACTTCTGGCGGCATCGGCGGCGGAGCCTGATCTTCGGGCAGGCGCCGCCACGAGCAATATTACGCCTTTCCTGGGCGGAAACATCATTGGTGGCTACGAGACCCGGATCGACACAAACAAGCTCGAACCGCGAGCTTCTGAGAAGATGCTCAACGCCCTGCTGGAGAT
>JAAZHX010000193.1 GCA_012510495.1 Smithella sp. | reverse complement strand
TTTTTCAACAGAATAGGGCCCCTGCCGTACCCTGACGGCAATACCATGTGGGGCCTGGTCCATAAACTGATGCAGGGACCGTAGTCTTCCAATGCTTCCGGATTTTACTTCAACAGGAATCAGTTTTCCATTCCAGGGGAAAACATAATCCACTTCAGCACTTGATTCTTTCTTTTCCCGTGTCCAGAAGAATATTTTATGCAAAACAGAATAGCTGGCAGCCAGCAATTCCTGCCCCACAATATGTTCGGCAATAAGCCCGCGATAAACATCACTGATGTTCGCGTTAAAAACCATCTCTCCCAGCAATCCCCTTGCATGGTTGATCAGACCGGTGTCCACAACATGAAGCCTGGGCTTTTTAGCCAGACTGGGTTGAGCGGGAAAGTCAGCTGAAGTGCAAGGATAAACGAGATCCAGAAGCATGGTTTTCTGCAGAGCTAAAAAGGCCTCCTTCATCTCCCTCGATCTGTACGAAGAATTACCGAATTTTTCGAAAGTAATTTTCGTCCCCGCTTCACCAAAGGCGTGCATAATGATGTGCCTGATATATTGTACTTGTGCTGAAGAGCTTGCATACTTTTCCACATCGTCGGAATAAGACTGGATCAGCGAGTCATAGATGGGTTTCAGCGCAGTCAGGTCAGCACTGTTGGCATAGGTGGCAATTACCTCGGGCATTCCACCCGTAGTGGCATACCTTTTAAACCACATTGTGAACTGGTCATGCAGAAAACCAGGAACGTCAGGTTGACCCAAATACTCATTTAGCGGCCCGTTACCCGTGGCAGTAAGAAATTCCCTGAATGAGCAGGGTCGCATAACCATATATTCAACCCTTCCGACAGGGAAAGAAATACTTTTATCTTTTAATCTTTCCAGTAATGATCCTGCAGCTATTACATAGAGATCGGGTGTATCTTCATAAAAATAACGCAGCAGAGAAACAGCTTTTGGAGAATTCTGGATTTCATCGATGAAAATCAAGGTTTTCCGTCCGTTCCGTTGTTTCCGGGCATTCAGGAACAACGTGGTGACCAAGTCGGAAAAAGGATAATCGCGTTCAAAAATGATCCGGTCTTCCGATCTTTCCAGATTAAGCTTGATGTATTGATCAAAATCCTTAGCAAACAGATCAACCACTGTAGTCTTTCCAACCTGTCGGGCTCCACGCAATACCAAGGGTTTACGGTTTGGTTTTAAAGCCCATATTTTCAATTCGGTCTGGATATCCCTGGGGAACATTGCATTGAGTTTTTGATGATGGAGCAAAGATAGCAAAAATGTAATAAAGTGAGGGTATTAATTTCATTTATTTGTAAAATAATAAGGGTATTCTTCAAATAATATTGTTACAAAGTGAGGGTTATGTTTTATAAAGGGATTAGAACCTGGCTTGTAATTTCTTAAGCGCCTGACTGATATTTATTTACATGATCTTTAGGATAATAGGAAAGGTTATTTTTGCCGTAAACCGGATAAAATACAAGGATAACAAGCCTTATCACTGCCCAACCGGTAAGCAGAAAGCACCTACCCAACGTTTGTAGGGATCATCAAACTTAACTTCGTCCCGGTTAAAATGCTCCGGATCCCATTTTTACCCACCCACTTTCGCATGTTGTGCCGGAGGATATACCAGAACGAAGGTCAGAAAAATCGATTTTCTGTACTTGAAGCAAAAAAGAAAACCTATTTTACACCACGAATAATCCCCGGAACCATTTCCTTCCGGAATTAAAACAAGTACCGAATGATAAGAGTATTCCT
>JAAZHX010000268.1 GCA_012510495.1 Smithella sp. | reverse complement strand
GTGGATGCTGACTGGAAAGTGTCATTTTTTAACCGTGCTGCTGAGGAGATTACCGGTATTTCTCGCCAAGAGGCGGTCGGGAGGCCGTGTCGGGAGGTGCTGCGGGCGGATGTCTGTGAGTCGGGGTGTGCGTTACGCGAAACAATGGATACCGGGCATCCTGTCCTGAACAGGCCGGTGCATATTATCGACGTTAACGGTCGGCAAAAGACCGTCAGCATCTCGACGGCTCTGCTCAAGGACAAAAACGGCCGGGTCATCGGCGGGGTTGAGACGTTCCGCGATATGACGCTGGTTGAACAACTGCAAAAGCAGCTTCAGAAGCAGTATACGTTTGAGGACATTGTCAGTCGCAATCACAGAATCCAGGAGTTATTCCATGTTCTGCCGCAGATTGCCCAGAGCGACTGCGCGGTCTTGATCGAGGGGCAGACGGGGACGGGCAAGGAGCTGTTTGCCCGTGCGATCCATAGTCTCAGCGGACGTCGGGATAAGGCGTTTATCGCGGTGAACTGCGGTGCGCTGCCGGATTCGCTGCTGGAGTCGGAGCTGTTCGGCTACAAGGCGGGGGCGTTTACCGACGCCAAAAAGGACAAGCCGGGGCGATTTAAGCTGGCCGAGGGGGGTGTGCTGTTTCTCGACGAGATCGGCGACGTCTCGCCGGCGGTGCAGGTCAAGCTGCTGCGCGTCCTGCAGGAAAAGACGTATGAGCCGGTCGGCGGGGTCAAGACCGAACAGGCCGACGTCCGCATCATTACGGCCACGAACAAGAAGCTGGATGAGCAGGTCGAGCAGGGCCGGTTTCGAAGCGATCTGTACTATCGCATCAACGTCGTCAAGCTTTCTCTGCCGCCGCTGAAGGATCGCCGCGAAGACATTCCACTGTTGGCTGAGCATTTTATCGGCCAATTCAACGCACGCTACAATAAACACATCTGCGGACTGAGCAGCGACGCGATGGCGGCCCTGCTGGCGTATGACTTTGCTGGCAATATCCGCGAGCTGGAAAATATCATCGAGCATTGTTTTGTCCTGTGTTCGGGCGATATCATTGAGGCGACCCACCTGCCGCCGTTTTTGAAACCCACTCCCAGTGTCGCAACAGGCGAGCAGGATGTACGGACGCTCGAGCAAATGGAAAAGATGATGATTATCCAGACCCTGCGCCAGCACAACGGCAACCGAACCGCCGCGGCCAAGGCA
Source organism: Smithella sp. (assembly GCA_012510495.1). Classification (GTDB taxonomy): domain Bacteria; phylum Desulfobacterota; class Syntrophia; order Syntrophales; family Smithellaceae; genus UBA8904. The sequence goes on along the minus strand of JAAZHX010000268.1, from coordinate 580 downwards.
CTCGGCATCGACCCCAGCACCCTGTTCCGCAAACTCAAAAAACTCAACCTCAGCGATTAGTTTCAGCAGATTTTGTCATTACAGGCCATTGCATATTGCAATAAATAACCCCACCAAAGCATGGCAGGATGCAATAGACTTTGTTGCTTTTGGCCTCTTTTTCTATTTTTTATAAAACTTCAACTCTTGTTTTTCCATATACTTACGATCCATTCGCTGATTGGCTGTGTGGGTGGCATAGCGATTGCTTTTGATTCCAATATGAAGATCGCAATCGCGACATGGCACAATCAGGTTTCGAATGTCTTTGACTTTGCGGGGATTATTCTGTTGGTCGAGACGGAGCAGGGCGAGGAGGTTGCTCGGCAAACCATCGACTTGTACGGCCGGTCGGGGATTGAAAAGGCGGCGCTGCTGCGTCAGATGGGGGTCGATGTCCTGATTTGCGGGGCGATTTCCAAGGCGTCGGCGGCGTGGCTGAACGGTTCGGGAATCCAGGTTGCGGCGTTTGTGACGGGGCCGACCGAGCAGGTTTTAGCGGCGTATCTGGGTGGAACGCTCGACCAGCCGCAATTTGTTC
>JAAZHX010000240.1 GCA_012510495.1 Smithella sp. | reverse complement strand
TTTTAATTTGTCAAACCGGTCAAAGACAAAAGACCCGAAAAGGCGCACGGCGATCATCGCCGCCATGGCAACACTGAAATAAATTCCCGCGTTGCCGACCCCTGTCTGGCAGGTGAGGTTTTTGATAAAATAAAAGACGGTGGCATGAGCCATGTAAACAAAAAGGATGGCCGCCAGCAACAAAACCACCGGCTTTTGCCGGAAGTTGTCGCGGATTTCCACGAGGCTCAGGCGTTGCATCAGGGTCTTATCCATTCGGCCGATTGCGGAATGGATGCGCCTGCGCACGACCAGCATCAGGACAATACCGGCCAGCGAAAAAATGGAAACGCCGGCATAAATGTCGGCCGCGTTGCGCACGAAAGGCAAAATCGTTTCGGTCAGAGGCGGAACGACGGCGTAAGGAATCATGGCGGCGACGGCCAGCGCGCTGAAACCCCGGCCGCTTTGCCGCGGCGGAATAAAGTTCACGAGAAGCGATATGACCGCGGAGGTCAGTAAAACAAAAACAACCCCGTGGGCAATACGCAAAACAATCAGTCCGGACACGCTGGTAACACAGAGATAACCACAGGAGACTGCTATTAATAATATCAATGAAAACAAGGAAATAGCGTATGAATTGCGTACGTGCAGCCAGGGCAGAATAAGCAGGCGCAAGCCAAAAGCGGCCATCGGCTCCAGCCCGACCAGAAAGCCGCGCCAGACAACCGGAACGTCTATGGCGCCCAGATAATAATAAAAACTGTAAAAAACGCTGACGTTGGCAAACGCCGTAACAATAACCAGACAAAGCGCCAGAAATTCAAAAGTGAACAGGCTTTTTTTCTCCGCAGCGTCGGTCATAAACCACTCTACATGTTCAGTATTTTTTTCAGCGCGGCGACAAAAGCTTCCATTGCCTCCATCCTGGAAAGAGTGACGCGGATGTGGTTGGGATAGCGAAACCCCGTCATGGGACGAATCATCACCCCTTCGCGCATGAGCTTGCGGTAGGCCAGCGTGTCGCTTCCGGGCAGCTTCACAACGAGATAATTGCCTTCGCCCGCAATCACCGGCAGCTTCAGCCGCGTCAGTTCCCTGCGCAAATAATCGCGGCTTTCGCGGACAAGCGCTCTTGTTCCGGCAATATGTCCCGTGTTGTCATTCAGGCAGGCCAGCGCCGCTTCCTGCGCGATGCCGTTGACGGAATAAACCACGCAGGTCCGGCGGATCATGTCGGCCACGGCCGCATCGGCCGCCAGATAGCCGATGCGCAACCCGGCAATGCCGTACATTTTGGAAAAGGTGCGGAAGACAATCAGATTGGGGTAATCTTTAATCAGGGTAATGCCGTCGGGATAGTCGTCATTTTCCACAAACTCGAAATAGGCCTCGTCAACCACCACGATTTGCTTTCCGTCCAAAGAGTCAAGAAAACGCAGAAGCGTTTCTTTGTCCCAATAGGTTCCGCTGGGATTGTTCGGGTTGCAGATAAAAAGTGCTTTGGTGTTTTCATCGACGCGCGCCAGCATGGCCTGATCATCGAAGCGCTCCTGTTTTAGTGGAACGAGGCGGGCTTCAATGCCGGAGAAGGTGGCCACCCATTCATAAACGGCAAACGTTTTGTCCGCCGTGATGATGTTGTCGCCGGGCTGGCAGAAGGCTTTGACCACAAAGGCGATGACTTCGTTGGCGCCGTTGCCCACAACCACCTGCTCCGGGTCAATGCCGTGGAGGCGGCCGATTGCCTCGCGCAGATAGTAGGAATCGCCGCTGGGATAAACAGCCCCGCGTGGCGGAGAAAAGGCGCGGATCACCTCCTGCGCGCCGGGAGGCGGTCCCAGCGGGTTTTCATTATTGTTCAAACGGTAGAGATTCCGGCAGCCGTAAAGTTTTTTCAACTCTTCGTCCGGCTTGCTGGGAATGTAAGGCTCGAATTCCCGGACATAAGCCGGAACCAGACGATTAAGATTAAAATTTGTCATATTGGAAAATGACCAGGTCGGCCTGGCCGGCAAAGGGAATGATCACTTTGGGGGTAAATCCGGCGGAGATCAGAACAGGCGCCAGAAAAGCGTGCCAGTAAACTCCCAGATCCAGAGTAAAAAAGATGTTGATTGAGGATTCTTTCCGGCAAAGCGCCAGATGCCGGTTGAGATTGTCGGAAAAATCATTGCCCGGCCAAAGCGGACGGAGCAGCGCCTCCGCTCTTTCCCGGCGCATTTCGGTCCCAAAGATGGACTGCCCCGCCCTGGCGTCGCCCAGCTCGCGCGCCGGCTGGATGTCGCGGGCAAGAAAGAGGCGGCTGTATTCTTTTTCCAGATAACCTTTCAGAGCGGGGTGCGCCCAGACCTGAAAGCCCGGGTCTTCATGGAGCAGACGGCAGAAAGCAGGGCTTATGATAGGCGCGTCGTTTACCCGATGGTAGGTCAGCTCCCCCAGCGTCTCGAATTGCGGCTGGAGAAAGGCGGGCAGCCCCGTCAAGCTGACCAGCCCTACCGCTTTTGTTTTGGCCGTTTTCAAAAGGCATTCTTCAAAAAGCAGAGACGAGATTTCTTCTTCGCGCCGGGGAGAAAAAATACAGGGGCTGAAAATTTCAAAGATTTTTTCCGTCAGGGGCCTGTAGAGAATGCCGCCCGCGATATTGCCGGATGTATTCCGGGCAATCAGCGCCAGACAATGTTCCGCCGTCACCATATCGGCCGTCTTGCCCGGATAATTGAAAAAAGCCGGGCGCAGCGGATCTTTCGCGCAGGAGCCCATCTGCAAGGCAAAACGCTGAATTCCTCCCAAATCCGGCGTTTCCACCGTCAGGGCGCCGCGGATATCAAACGTTTTTACAGAAGCGGGCAGCGCCGGATAAAATTTGTCCTGTTCAATGGACAATACGACATGATTTTGGGCGTCTGTCTGGAGATGAAGACGGTCAATGATGCGGGAGGCAATCACCAGCCCCACTTCCAGGCCGACCTCCTCCGCCTGCTCAATGTTCTCAACTGGAACCGCGGTCGTGATATTCAAAGCGCCCATGTCCAGCGAGGATACGGAAAAATGAAACTCAACCCTCGCATGGGAAAGGCAGCCCCGGCAAATCATTTCCAAAGGAGCCCCCCGGCAAACGCGGCTGCAAAGGTAGGAAAAAATTTCTTCCGCGGCCAGCCGCAGTTTAAGCGACTCGTCTCTGCCCAGACCGAAGGCAGCGGCGGAGGTTTCCACGCATTGCAGAACGGCGGGAAGATAATTCATCAAGGCGGTAATTTTCAGGGACAGGCGCTCGTCCTGATATGGAATCATACGGGGGTAACCTTTCAAGTCAATTCGCCGCCGATTTTATCGTTTTGACGCCGGATGTCAATCAATTTTCCCTTTTTGACGCAACATTGCCTCATAATCTTCTCTGTTGTCCAGGTCCGACAAAATACCGGGATCGCCGCACTCAATATTCAGATTTTTTTGCTGATAACGAGACAAAAGCGTCCGCATGCCCCCCGGTTCGTCAAAGGCGAGGACCGCCGGAATAAGCGACGTTGAGACAAGCGGCGGATGCCCGCGCCGACCCTCATGGCAGGGATGCAAAACCAGGGCATCTTTTTCCCCTCGGGCGGCCACAAGGAGCCTGATGGTTTCGGGCTGAAGCCCGGGCATGTCTGCCGGCTGCAGAAAAAAAGCGCCGCATGACGGCGGCAGATTCCGAACGCCGCATTGAATCGACGAAAACATCCCCCGCGGGTAATGCTCGTTGAAAACAGAGGCGACACCCAGTTTGTTCAAGACGGGCCGGACCTCGGCGGCCCGGTGACCCAGCACAACCAGCAGATCGGATACGCCCGCCTTCCGGTAGGTGAAAATGAGCGTTTCCAGAACCGTCCGCCCGCCGAAAGGCAAAAGCGGTTTGAAGGCGCCCATCCGGCGGGATTGGCCGGCGGCCAGAAGGAGTGCAAAAACCCTGTCTTCAGTCATGGCAATTCACTTGGGACGACCCTTGACGGCGATCAGTTCCGCAACGATGCTGACGGCAATTTCCGCGGGTGTTTGAGCGCCGATGGACAGGCCGATCGGGCAGTGGACAGCCGCCAGGGCCCCCCGGCTGACGCCATCATGGATTAAGCTTTCATAGATGGCGTCCCGTTTTCTGCGGCTGCCGATCATTCCGATATAGCCCGCGCCGCTTGACAGGGCCTGGAACAGCACCGACCGGTCGTGCTCGTGCCCTTTGGTCACGATGACAATCCGGTCGTCGTTTGCCACGTTCAGGCCGGCAAAACAGTTTTCAAACGCCGTTTGCGCAGTTACGATCCTTGCGGCGGGAAAGCGCCCGGCATGGGCAAGCCCCGGGCGATCGTCAATGACGACCGTGTCCCAGCCCATAAGCGCGCACAGGTCCGCCAACTCCCGTCCGACATGGCCCGCGCCGGCGATGATCACGCGGCCGGACGCCGGAACCGGTTGAATCTGATAACGGACGCTTCCCGCGGCGACTATCGTTGCGTCACGGGGAAGACAGGCCTTTCTGAAACTTCCCGGGTCAAGTCCTGCCGGATCGAGAGAGCCTTCGTCGAAATCCCCCGCAGTCATCAGACCCAGGCCGGTCTTTACAAAGGAGTCGTGGTCTTGATCCGGCGCGATCGACCGGACGATCCAGGCGTGTTTTCCTGATAAAACGGCAAGCCAGGCGTTCTCGCAAATCCGCCGGACCTGGGCGTTGACGCCGTCCCAGACATCGATCAGGACCTCCATTTGTCCGCCGCAGATCAATCCTCCCAAAACGCTTTGATCATCCGTCAGAAAGATTTTCAGCAGCACGGGCCGCTTTGCAGCCGCGACATCGGCGGCGGTCGCTATCACCCGCGCCTCCAGCGGGCCGCCGCCCACCGTTCCCAGCAGAGCGCCGTTTTCCAGAACGGCCAGAGCCGCTCCCGCTTCCCGGGGCGCCGATCCGGAGCGCGAAAGAACGGTTGCCACCACTACCGGCTCGCCGCGCAACACGCTTTCGGTGATTTGACGGAAGAATTCTTTCTCCATTGAAACCCCGCTGATCCTGTGATAAATATCCAGCGGTGAAAGCTATAGCATAAAGCTTAACTGAAGTCATGAACGTGTTGATGGAAAGGCTGTCGCCGCCTTGAGTATTCAAATCCCGGAAATAGGCAAATCGTTCGCGCGGCCCGACGCCGCGGCCAAAGTGGCAGGAACTGAAAAGTACGCCGTGGATTATTACGGCGAAGACCTGCTTTGGGCCGGCGTGAAACGGGCGGGTGTTCCTTCCGGCAGAATCCGGAAAATCCATGTCGAAGCGGCTCAAAAGCTCGACGGTGTGACGGCCGTGCTGACGGGCCGGGATGTTCCCGGAACCAATCGCCAGGGCATTGTCCACAAAGATCAGCCGGTGCTGGCCGCCGACAAAATCCGCTATTCAGGCGACGCCGTGGCGCTGGTGATTGCCCGGGATCAATCAACTTTGAAAAAAGCTATTGATCTCGTTGAAGTGGACATCGATCCCCTGCCGGGGATTTTCACCATTGATGAGGCTCTGGATTCCGCCGCCTTGCGTATTCACGAAGAACATCCCGGCGGCAATATTCTGCTTCAGGCGACGATCCGCAAGGGAGACGCGGAAAAGAAACTCTCCGGCTGCGACATTGTTCTGGAAGAAACATTCCACGTGCCCATGCAGGCCCACGCCTTTCTGGAGACGGAAAACGGTCTGGCCTGGCAGGAGGAAGACGGCCGCATCGTGATGGTCGTCTCCACACAGGCGCCTTTTCGCGACCGGTGGGAAGTCGGTCACGCGCTGGGAATGGACATGGACCGGCTGCGCATTGTGTGCCCCTATCTGGGCGGCGCGTTCGGCGGCAAGGACGGGGCGACAGTTCAGTGCTTTCTGGCTCTGGCGGCGATGCACGCGCAGGGAAAGCGCGTCAAGATGTGGTGGAACCGCGAAGAAAACCTGGAGGCGGGCTACAAACGCCACGCCGCGCGCATGCACTGCCGGCTGGGCGCCGGCGCCGACGGCACCCTTCAGGCGCTTTCCTGCCGGCTTTATTACGACACGGGAGCTTACGCGCATCTGGGCGGAGAAGTCATGGCGCTGGGCATGGAGCATGCCGGAGGGCCCTACCGCATTCCGAATACGCTTGTCGAAGGCTGGTGTCTTTACACCAACAACGCCATCGGCGGCGCCATGCGGGGATTCGGCGTCGCGCAGGCGACCTTTGCGATAGAGTCCCTGATGGACATTCTGGCGGCGAAACTGAAGATGGACCCGCTGGCGCTGCGCAGGAAAAACGCGCTGATCCGCGGCGACCGCAATACCTCGGGCGTGACGATCACACAGTCCACCGGCATTGCCGACTGCCTGGGCGCGCTGGCGCAACATCCGCTCTGGCGAGGCCGGAAACGCTGGAAGCAGGAGGCCGGGCCTTTCAAAAAGCGCGGCGTGGGCGTCTGCTGCGCCTTCAACGCGATGGGCTACGGACGGGGGCTTCCCGATTCCGCCATCGCCAAAATCGAATTGACGGACGAAGGCCGCATCCGCGTTTACAACGGCGTGACCGACATGGGGCAGGGCAACGCCACCGCGTTTGTCCAGATTGCCGGACAGATTCTCTGTCAGGAAAGCTCCCGCATCGAACTGGTCCAGCCCGATACGGACCGGACGCTGCCTTCGGGGTCGGCGTCGGCCAGCCGGACGACTTACACATATGGCAACGCGCTCATCAAAGCCGCCGAAGCCTTGCGGGGCAAGATTCTCAGCCGGGCGTCGCTGGGCCTTTTGGCCGACACGCTGGAGCACCTGGAACTCCTGCCGGGGCGCGTCCGCGATTTGCAGACGGGAAAGGAAATCACGCTGGAGATGATCGCGCGCCGGATGACGGCGGAGGACCGGATCTGCATCAGCCAGTTTCTCATGCCCGTGGCCCGCGACCGGCTGGATACCGGAAAAGAATTTGCGATCGGCTTTCCTCATCTGCTCTTTTCTCACGCGGCGCACCTGGCCGCCATTGAAGTGGATGAACTCACCGGCGCCGTGGAAGTTGTTGCCTATGCCGCCGCGACGGAAGCGGGACGCGTGCTCAATCCGCAGACGTTCACGCAGCAGGTGCAGGGCGCCGTCGCCCAGGGCATCGGCTACGCGCTTTTTGAAGAAGTCGTCTCCCGGCGGGGAAAAATTCTGACGCCGGATTTTACCACGTATCACATCCCCGGCGCGCAGGACGTGCCGGACATTGATTCGGGCATCGTGGAGGCCTGGGAGCCTTCCGGCCCTTACGGCATGAAAGGGGTGGGCGAAGTCGGAACCAACGGGCCCTTGCCCGCCATTGCCAACGCCCTTCACGATGCGTGCGGCATTCGGCTGACCAGGTCTCCTCTGAGCCGGGAGCGGGTGCTTGAGGCGCTGGCCGGCAGGTCTGATCCTGAGAAAGGAGACGGCTCATGATTCTTTGCTTTACGCTCAACGGACAGGCTGTTTCCTGCGAGGCCGAGGCGGACCGGCGGGCGGTGGACCTGCTGCGGGAAGATATGGGGCTGACCGGGACCAAGGAAGGCTGCGGAGCGGGGGAATGCGGCGCCTGTTCCATCCTGGTGGACGGCGAACATAAACTGTCCTGTCTGATGCTTGCCGCCCAGCTGGAAGGCCGCGATGTGGTCACCATTGAAGGGATGGCCGGCAAAGACGGTTTGCATCCGCTTCAGGAGGCCTTCATTCGTCATGGCGCGGTGCAGTGCGGATTCTGCACACCGGGCATGGTGATCGCCGCCGAGGCCCTTTTGCGGCGCGATCCCCTGGTTTCGCGCAACGCCATCCGCGAAGGGTTTGCCGGAAATCTCTGCCGTTGCACCGGGTATCAGAAAATCATCGATGCCGTGGAAGACGCGGCGCGCGGAGAGGAAAAACCATGAGAGAGGTTTTCCTTCCCGCGACCCTCGCTGAACTCTGGTCTTTGCTTGACCTGCATCCCCGGGCGCTGCTTTTTGCCGGAGGCACCGACCTGTTTGTCAAAATGCGGGCGGGCAAAACGGATGCGGGCGCGCTCATCGGTCTGGAGCGGATCACGTCGCTGAAAGAAATCCGTGAAGAACAAAACGACATTCTTATCGGCGCGGGCGCCACGCACGCCGAACTTTTACGTCACCGCCTGATTTCGACCCATCTGCCCGTTTTGCACCGGGCGCTGGCCGTTTTGGGTTCCCCGCCCATTCGTTCGATGGGCACGATCGGCGGCAATCTCTGCACGGCCTCGCCCGCGGGAGACGCACTCCCGCCGCTCTATGTTTTGCGAGCTTCCGTCGAGACGGCCTCGGCTGCAGGCACACGTCTGACCCCGATCAAAGATTTTATTGCCGGGCCGGGACAGACGCGCCTCGGGGAGGATGAAATTGTTACGGCGATTCGCGTTCAAAAACCCGCGGACTTCAATATTCAGCATTACGAAAAAGTCGGACAGAGAAAATCGATGGCCTGCGCCGTGGCGAGCCTGGCCGCGCTGATCCGGCTTGACCCGTCCGGGGCAGTTCAAACGGCGCGCCTGGCGTGGGGCAGCGTCGGCCCGACGGTCGTGACGGATGAAGGCCTGGATAATTTTCTGGTCGGCCAAACACTTTCCCGGGAAACCCTGGGCGCCGCAGCGGAAAAAATCCGACGTGCCGTTTCGCCCATCGACGACATCCGCGCATCGGCGGATTACCGGAGGCAAATTTCGGGAAATCTCCTTTATCGTCTTTCGGCGGCAGCGCCCGCGGGGAACGACGCCTGGAATGAAACCCTTTGAAACATGAAGAAAGAAACCACTGCCTCCCGTTGAGGCTCTCCGCGGCAAGCACAGGATAGAGCGCTCACCCGTATTCCCGGCGGCAAAATTATCATTTGGCTGTCCATAGAGACAAAAAGGGTTTAATACGTATGGCAAATTCCGGGCGCTTCTGTTATTATTTTCACAATTCATCGCCGGTCTTTATAAGGTGAGAAAAGTGCCGCAGGAAGATCTGAACAAGCTGAAAATCGATTCATCTGCCAGGAAAAGCGTGGCGGGAGGCCGGAAAAAGAAGCCGTTCGTCATTGCCGGCGCGCTGGTTTTAATAGTTACCGGCTTTGTCCTCTATCGCCTGGGCGTGATTGCGCCTTCGGCCACGGTGGATGTGACCACCGTTTCGATGATTTACCCGTCCCAGTCTCTTTCCGTTCTCAATGCCAGCGGCTACATTGTTGCCCAGCGCAAAGCGGCAGTGGCGTCCAAGGTAACGGGTCGTCTGACCGAATTGCTGGTGGAAGAGGGCAGCCGCGTCCGAAAAGGCCAGATTCTGGCCCGGATGGAAAGCGCCGATGTCGCCGCCATGAAGGACCAGGGAACGGCCAACCTGGCCAACGCCCGGGCCATGCTCAAACAGGCGCTGGTGGAGCGCGATCACGCTGCGCAGGAGAATGAACGCTATCAAAAGCTCGCCGTGGACGGTTATGTGGCCCAGTCGGATTTCGACATGATTCATGCCCGGCATCTGCGGTCCCTGGAAGCTGTGAAAGCGTATCAGGCCGCCGTGGAATCGGCAGGCGCGGCGCTTGCCTACGCGAAGGTCAATCTGGACTATATGCTGATCCGGGCGCCGTTTGACGGCGTCGTGCTGACCAAGAACGCCGATGTGGGCGACATTGTGACGCCCCTTTCCGCTTCGGCCGCCTCGAAGGCCGCCGTAGTCACGCTGGCCGACATGGACTCACTGCAGGTCGAGGTGGACGTGTCGGAAACCAGCATCACGCTGATTGGGGTCGGTCAGCCCTGCGACATCCAGCTCGATGCTCTGGCCGAGCGCCGGTTCCGCGGCGAGGTGCATGCTATTGTGCCGACGGTGGATCGTTCCAAGGCGACGGTTCTGGTGAAAGTGCGGTTTTGCGACAAAGACCCCCGGATGCTGCCGGACATGAGCGCGAAAGTGTCTTTTCTTTCCCGCGGGCTGACGCCCGAAGAGCTTCCTCCCCGGCTGGCCGTCCATCAATCGGCTCTGATCGAAATGAAAGACAAAACGCTCGCCTATCGGATTGAAGGCAACCGGGCGCGGGAAATCATTGTTGCGACCGGCGGCCTGCTGGGAGACATGCGGGAAATCAAATCGGGGCTCAGACCGGGAGACCGCGTGGCGCTCGCGCCCCGGGGCCTGCGAGACGGGACAAGGATCAAAGTGGCGGAGCGGTAGGGGATGGTGGGGGAGGAAAGGGCCGGCCCTGAAATAAGAGGTAACGGCGGGCCTTCAGGCCCGCCGTTACCGTGTATAAAGCCCCGGACTACATTGTTTGGGTAGGATAGCGTTGTTTTCGTAGGGCGGGCCTTCAGGCCCGCCGTTACCATAACGTTGGTCGGGGTTTGAGTATCATGCGATGCAGGCGCAAACTGAGACTTCCCGATTTCGAATACCGGGGCTGTCACCGGTACTTTATGACGATTTGCACGGACGCAAAACGGCAGCTCTTTCGGGATGAAACGCTTGTAAAGGAAGTCCTTGACGCTCTTGCCGAAGAATCCGTTAAATCTGGTTTCATTGTCTGGGGATATTGTTTCATGCCGGATCATCTGCATCTTATCTTAGAAGGCCAGTCAATGAGTGCGGATGTGCAGGCTTTCATGAAAACGTTTAAGCAGAAGACGGGATTTGCCTACCGCAGAAAATCATCCGCCCCGGCCGGCAAATTATGGCAGTCCGGTTATTATGATCATGTTCTACGCAGGGACGAGAATTTGCAGAGCGTTTTGCAGTATGTTTTCAACAATCCCGTCAGGAAGCAAATGGTAAGTCATTTTATGGATTACCCGTACCTGGGATCGCTTGCAGTGGAGCTGGGGGCGATCGAATTTTGAAAAAATACGCATCGTGTTCTGGGGGAGAGTAGATTTGAAAAGGCGGGTCTAAAGACCCACCCTACATTAGTTGCTGGTGTCATTCTGTAGGGCGGGCCTTCAGGCCCGCCGACAATGTTGGTTGATGGCGACGGACGAGGCGTGTAATTCAGGCAAGAGTAAAATGATGACCGAAGAAACAAAGCCGATTGTGGAAATTCGGAATCTTTACAAATCCTATCACCGGGAAAGCCTGGTCGTGCCGGTGCTCCACAACATTACCTTCGACATCGCCGCCGGAGAATTTCTGGCGCTCATGGGGCCGTCCGGCTCCGGCAAGACAACGCTTCTCAACCTGATCGCGGGGATCGACAAGGCCGACTCGGGCAGCATCCAGGTGGGCGACATCGACATTACCGCGCTGACCGAGACGGAGCTCGCCGCCTGGCGCGCCAATTCGGTGGGCTTCATCTTTCAGTTCTACAACCTGATTCCCGTCCTCCGGGCCGAGGAAAACGTCGAATTGCCGCTGCACCTCACGACGCTTTCCGGGAAACAGCGGCGCGAACACGCCCAAATGGCTCTTTCGATGGTAGGGCTGGAACACCGGATGGATCACTATCCGGGGGAAATGTCCGGCGGCGAGCAGCAGCGCGTGGCCATTGCCCGGGCCATTGTCACCGATCCGACAATTCTGGTCGCCGACGAGCCGACGGGCGATCTCGACCGCGTCTCCGCCGAGGAGATCCTTTCCATGATGGAGCGTTTCAACCGCGACATGGGAAAAACCATCATCCTGGTCACGCACGATCCGCGGGCGGCCGCCCGCGCACGGATCGTGCGCCGTCTGGACAAGGGATACCTCAACGATGCTGCTGACAAAAATCCTCTTTAGAAACGCCTTCCGTAACAAGCTTCGCAGCTCTCTCACGATACTGGGGATTGCCGTGGCCATTCTGGCGTTCGGTCTGCTGCGCACGGTTATCAGTTCCTTTTACACGGGCGTGGAGTCGGCGTCCGCCTCCCGGCTGGTGACGCGCAACGCCATTTCCATCATTTTCGCTCTGCCCATTTCCTACGCCGGGAAAATCCAGCAGGTGGAAGGCGTCAAAACGGTTTCCTGGGGCAACTGGTTCGGCGGCATCTATATCGATGAAAAGAATTTTTTCCCCAATTTCTGCGTCGAACCCGTCACCTACTTTTCCCTGTATCCGGAATTTGTCCTGGACGAGAAGCAGAAGAAGGATTTTTTGCTGGATCGCAAGGGGGCGGTGGCCGGCCGGAAGCTGGCCGACAAATACAAATGGAAAATCGGCGACACGATCACGCTTAAAGGAACGATCTATCCGGGCAACTGGGATTTTGTGCTCCGGGGCATTTACCGGGGCCGAGACCAGACTGTCGATGAAACGCAGTTTTTCTTTCAATGGACCTATCTCAACGAAACCGTCAGGAATATCGCTCCCATCTTTGCCGACAAGGCCGGCTTTTTCATGATCGGTGTGAACCGTCCGGATATCGCGGCGGACGCAGCTCTCCGGATTGACGCGATATTCAAAAATTCGCTGGCGGAAACGCTGACGGAAACGGAAAAGGCGTTCAATCTGGGCTTCCTCGCGATGGCGGAGGCGATTGTCACGGCCATCCAGATGGTGTCCTTTGTCATCATCTTCATTATCATGGCCGTGGTCGCCAATACGATGGCCATGACCACGCGCGAGCGCGCGGGCGACTACGCGATTCTGAAAACGCTGGGCTTCGGCGCAAAAGACATCACGCTGCTGATCTTCGGCGAAGCACTGGTGCTGACGATGACCGGCACGCTCATCGGAGCGGCGCTGACGTTTCCGGCCGCGCGCATTTTCGCGGCCGAACTGTCCACCTATTTTCCGGTTTTTCTGATTTCCCGGACGACCCTTTATCTGGATGCCGCCGCCGCGGTGCTGATGGCCTTTTCCGCGGCGATTATCCCCGCACGCCACGCGGTCCGTGTCCGCATTGCCGATGGGTTGAGGAGGATCGGCTGATGGCTCTGCCCCTGTCCTACAGCATCCGCAATCTCCGGCGCAGGCGGCTGACGACGATTCTCACAGTGGCCGGCATGGCGCTGGTGGTGTTCGTGTTTGCCGCCGTGCTGATGATGGCGGCCGGTCTGCAGAAGACGCTGGTGGAAACCGGCTCGCCTTCCAATGTGGTCGTGGTGCGCAAGGGGTCGCAGTCGGAGGTGATGAGCGCGATCGGGCGCGAAAAAGCGGCCATTGTGGAAATGCTGCCGCAGGTGGCCGCGGGAGAGGGAGGCCGGCCGATGATTGCCCGGGAGGTGGTGGTGCTCATCGCGCTCAAAAAACACGGCGAGGAGAAGTCCTTCAGCCATTCCAATGTAATTGTGCGCGGCGTTCAGGCTCCGTCTCTTTCGCTGAGACATCAGGTAAAGCTCGTGGCCGGCCGTCTGCCGCGCCCCAATTCGTCCGAGGTTCTGGTCGGCAACAGCATCGCCCAGCGTTTCCAGGGTGTGGGTATTGGGCAGACCTTGAAATGGGGCGGGCGGACCTGGATGGTGACGGGAATTTTTGACGCAGGCAACACGGGCTTTGCCTCCGAAATCTGGGGAGATGTGGATCAGGTGATGCAGGCGTTCCGGCGTCCTGTCTATTCCTCGCTGATTTTCCGTCTCAAAACGTCCGACGCGTTCGACGCGGCGAAAGCCGCCATTGAACAGGATCCCCGCTTCACGCTGGAAGCACGGCGCGAAACGAAGTATTACGCGGACCAGTCGGAAATGATGGCCAAATTTCTGCGCATTCTGGGGATGACGCTGACGGTTGTTTTTTCTATCGGCGCGATCATCGGCGCGATGATCACCATGTATTCCGCCGTCGCCAACCGTACGCCGGAAATCGGCACACTGCGTGCGCTGGGATTTCACCGCCGCAACATTTTGCTGGCGTTTCTTTCCGAATCGCTGCTGCTGGGATTTCTGGGCGGAGGGATCGGATTGTTTTTTGCCTCGTTCATGCAGTTTCTGACGATTTCCACGGTGAACTTCCAGACTTTTTCAGAACTCGCGTTTCGCTTTACGCTGACGCCCGGCATCATCATCGAATCGATGATCTTCGCGCTTGCCATGGGATTCCTGGGCGGCATGCTGCCGGCGCTCAGAGCCTCGCGCCTGAAGATTGTGGACGCCCTGCGCGCCGCGTAGGGCGTCGTGGATGGTGAACAGCGATCCGCTCCGCGGGTTTGGAGATTTGTTGGGGAGTAACTTGCCGATCCCGAGATAATAGGTTGATATGCCGATTGCCATCCAATGATCGCAATAACAATTGCAGATGTTGCGGTAATAGCCGCGGGCCGTCTCCAGATTGTGATGACAGCGGAACAGTCCGGCGGCTTAAAGCCCTCTGTCCTCGTCGAGCAGTTCCAGGGACGCGCAGGGATGAATGCCCATACCGCTTACGCGTTCGACGGCCTTGAAAATTTCCGACCATTCCTTTTTGGATCTGACGCTTTTTCCGCTGGTGACGATACCTAAGAACCCCGCCCCGTTTTTCCCGGCCTGTTCGGCTTTAGCGCATCGATCAAATCCATGTCCCTTGGTCCCTCGGGTTTTGTCTGGCCGGACGGGGGCGGATAAAGGCAGCAGGCCGTCCTTCATAGATGGTAATCCCCCGCGGCTTCCGGCTGATAGGTGATTTTATCCACTTTCAGTTTGCGGACGCCGGACGGAACGGGCCATTCGATGACGTCTCCGATGCGGTATCCCAGAAGCGCCATGCCCAGCGGGGCCATGATGGAAAGTTTGTTGTCCGATATGTTGGCCGCGGACGGGAACACCAGCGTATAGGTTGTTTTTTCGCCGGATTCCGTGTCCGTGACGACCACCTTGGAATTCATGGTAATGACATCCCGGGGAATATTCTGAGGGTCCACCAGCACGGCGCGATACAGCTCTTTTTCCAGCAGATCGAGGTTGGCCTGATTGGCTTTGGGCGATAAACGCAGCCCCTCCATCAGCTCCGTCAACCTTTCCATGTCGAATTTTGTAATATGTATTGTGCGGTCTGCCATGATACTGTATCCTCCTTCGAGCCTGGTGTGGGGATTTAAAACGATTGCCGGATCAAAAAACCGCGAAAAAACAGCGATTCTCGCTTGATAAAAAACGGAACACTATCCTGGCCGGCACCCCGGATTTGGCGTATCCTATCACAGTTTTCTAAAAAAAAGAACAGGCAACAGGCGGGTTGACAAAACCGGGTCTTTGTCTCCCGGGCCCGTTACGTCATCCGTTCTGCGGATGGCGGATGATGTTCGAGAAGAAACGCTTGACATTGCGCAACTTGACATTAGAATAAGGCATCATTTTTAAAACCGTCTTGTGCAATTTTTTAAACGGACGGGGGAGAGGATCGACATGAAAAGAGTGCTGCTGTTTCTCGGAACCAACATCGCCGTGCTCGTGGTTTTGAGCATTATCATAAAACTTCTCGGCGTGGATCAGATTCTTTACGCCAACGGAATCAACTATTTGAATCTTCTTGCTTTTGCCGCTGTTTTCGGCTTTGGCGGGTCGTTCATATCGCTTGCCATGTCCAAATGGATGGCCAAATGGAGCACCGGCGCACAGATAATTATGCAGCCCCGTTCGGATGCGGAAGTCTGGCTTGTGGAAACTGTTCGGAAACAGGCCGCCCAGGCGGGCATCGGCATGCCGGATGTGGCCGTTTTTGAATCGCCGTCGCCCAACGCCTTTGCCACCGGTATGAACAGGAACAACGCGCTGGTCGCGGTCAGTACGGGGCTTTTACGCGCCATGAACCGTAATGAAGTCGAAGCGGTGCTGGGCCATGAGATCAGCCATGTTGCCAACGGCGATATGGTGACGCTCAGCTTGATTCAGGGCGTGGTCAACACCTTTGTCATTTTCATTTCCCGCGTGGTCGGCTATTTCGTCGATCGGGTGGTGCTCAAAAACGAGGAAGGGCACGGAGTGGGGTTTTTCATCACCACGATCGTCGCCCAGATCGTCTTCGGCATTCTGGCGAGCGTCATCGTCATGTGGTTCAGCCGCCGGCGGGAATACCGGGCGGATGCGGGCGGCGCGAGGCTTGCGGGCGCAGGCAGCATGATCGCCGCGCTGGAGAGCCTGCAGCGCAGCACGTTTGAGCCCCTGCCCGATCAGATGCAGGCCTTCGGCATCAGCGGAAAACCGGGCAAAAACATCCTCAAGCTTCTGTTCATGACGCATCCGCCGCTTGCGGACCGCATTGAAGCGCTGAAGCGCTCCTCCGGACAGGCGGCGTAGAAAAACGACTGACGCGGACGCGAAGCGCCCGCCGGAATCAAAAGGGAGCCTCGCGGCTCCTTTTTTTTATGATCGGGCGTCGTCCCGGGCGCCCCTGCAGAAGGCCAATTTGCTTTTTACACATGGTTGCGCAATTGCAGCTCCAGCGGATGCGGATTCAGGTAAACCTGCTCTTTCAGATACGGCTCGTCGTATTTGCGCACATAGCGGCCGATCAGCGTGAGAGGAACGATCAGGGGAAGATGGCCCTGCGCGTAGCGCCCGAAAATTTCCAGCAGCTCTCTTTTTTCATCGGCGGAGAGTTTCTCCCGGAAATAGTCCATTATGTGCATCAGAACATTGACATGTTTTTTCGGCGAAGTTTTCAGACTCAACGCTTTCATGAGCAGGGCTTCGTAGTTTGCCCGGAGAGCCTGCAGGGAGTGGCGCTTCTGCCCGGCGACCAGCTTTCCCATCTCCCGATAAAGTTTTGTGCTGTGCGACAGCAGAAGCAATTTGTGCCGGGTGTGAAAATCCACCAGCGCGCCCCGGGGGGATTTTCCCCCGCGGACCTCGCGCCAGCGCCTGAGCGTGAAAATCCGCTCGATGAAATTTTCACGAAGCCGCGGATCGTGAAGGCGGCCTTCCTCTTCCACCGGTAGCATGGGAAAAGCATCCATAAACACCCGCACAAAGATGCCCACGCCTGTTTTTGCGGGCATGCCTTTTTCGTCATAGACCTTGACTCTTTCCATTCCGCACGACGGCGAGTCGCTTTTGAAGATGAAGCCGCAGAGGTTTTCGGATGCAAGCCGGGCGATGCGCTTTTTCGCCCAGGAAACCATCATCTCTGTTTTATCGATCCGCGTGTCGCGGGTGAGAAGACGGGGAGCGTCCGGATTGCCCTCCAGCCGCATGGCTTCGCGGGGAACGCCCATGCCGCATTCGGTTTCCGGACAGACCGGCACGTAGTCCGCATACCGTCCCAGCGTGTCGCGCAGAAAGCGGTCAAGCTTGTGCCCGCCGTCATAGCGGACGTTTTCTCCCAGCAGACAGGCGCTGATGCCCAGTTTAATCTTTTCCATGATGCCTCCCTGCCGCAGCCGCACGTTTTTGCGAATTTATTGAGGGGAATCGTTGCGGGCGGCCAGTTTCTCCGTCACCCAGATGGTCAGGATGCCCGCCGCCATCATGGCCAGCGCCCGCCAGAATTCTTCATCGACGGGCGGCAGGTTATACGCATAGCCTTCCACCAGTTTTTTCCCGTTCCGCACGACGGCGGCGCCGTCCGCGTCCAGCCGCCAGACGGCCGTCTTCCAGGGCCAGAGGATGAGCAAAGATCCCAGAATGAAGCCGGTCAGCGTGGAGATTGTTTCAGCGCGGAATTTGCGGAAAATCCAGGACAGGAAATGGGAAAAAGCCACCAGTCCGACAACGGCGCCCAAGGCTACGGGAAGCAGGATGCGCAAGTCCAGCGCGTTGACCGCGTCGATGACGATCAGTTCATAGTTGCCCATCAGAATCAGTACAAAGGAGCCGGAGATGCCCGGCAGGATCATGCTGCAGATCGCCACGATGCCGCAGATCACAAGATACCAGAAGGAATCGTTTTGCGCCGCCGGGCGCAAAAACGATATGGCGGCGGCTGTGGCGGCCCCCAGAATAAACACCAGGACCACGGACGGCGTCCGGCGTCCGATGGTTTTTCCGACAAAGAAGACGGAAGCGAGGATGAGTCCGAAAAAATACGACCAGATGAAGACGGGGTAATGGTCGAACAGAAACCGGAACAGCCGGACCAGCGACAGGATGCTCACGGCCGCGCCCGCAAAGACGGCCAGCAGAAAAAAGAAGTCGGTGTGCCGGGCGAAGGCCCGCCACCGGCCTGTAAAAAATAGTTTGAACGCCTGAAGATCAAATGATTTCAAGGCGTCGATGAGCCGCTGAAAAATCCCGGTGATCAGAGCGATCGTGCCGCCGGAAACGCCGGGAATGACGTTGGCCGCGCCCATGCCCATTCCTTTGAGCGCCGCGATGAAATAATCTTTGATCATGCAGGTTCCTTCCCGCTTTTTGCCGTGGCCGGCAGACGGTGAAATTTTAACGTTCCGTTTCATACCACAGATGGCCGCAAAATATCTTCACAAAAAGAGGGTAATTGTGTAGCATCGGGCAACACAAAAGGGCGGGTGAAACCCATGTTGGATGACCATCTGAATTTCTTTTATTATATTGTCCTGTTTGCGGCATACTGCTTTGCCGGATGGGTGGTGGAGGTGGTTTACCGCTCCCTGACCCAGCGAAAATTCGTCAACGCGGGATTTCTCTTGGGTCCTTTTATTCCCATTTACGGCATCAGCGCCTTTCTCGTCATTGTCCTGGAGCACTTCCTGCGGGACTGGTCCGTTGCGCTTCGTCTGGCCGTCTTTGGTTTGGTGATTTCGCTTCTGGAATACACGACCGGCTATCTGTCTGAAAAGATCTTCAAACTGAAGTTGTGGGACTACTCGGAGTACCGGTTCAATCTCCACGGCTATGTCTGCCTGCGCTTTTCCCTGCTCTGGACGCTTCTGGCGACGGGATTTGTCCTGTTTGTTCACCCCGAAGCCCTTCGGCGGGAGGCCATGCTGCCCGGGGGGCTGGTGCAAATCGTTGCCATCGTTTTCATGTTGTATTTCTGGATCGACTGCACCTTCTCCGTGATTTCGCTGGCCGCCTTCCGCAAGGGCGTCGCCTATCTGTATGAGGAATACTTCAATTTAAGCAGCCTCGAAATCGAGGACATCCTGAAATCCTTTCAGCGCCTGCGGGAAGCCTTTCCCGACCTGAACAAGTACGTCAACCAGAACATCAACCGGCGTATCCGGATCAAGGTTGGTTCCTTTTTGAAGCCCGTTTCGGAAAAAATCTTTCAGGAGCTCGACGGCCGGAAGCCTTTCGAAACGGAGTATTACGAGACCGTGGGGGATATTCTGCAGCATGAGGAGTTCCGGAAGCTCAAGGATTACTTCCACCACAACTCCTCCATTTATCGCCATGTCCACGATGTGGCCTACTTGTCCTACCGGATCAGCAAGTTTCTCAGGCTCGATTACCGTTCCACGGCCCGGGGCGCGCTTCTTCATGACTTTTTTCTCTATGACTGGCGCCATCACGACGTGCCGGATTTGCCCCGGGAAAAATTCCACGGCCTGGAACATCCGAAAATCGCCGTGGCCAATGCCAGAAAATACTTCTCTCTCAACGACATCGAAGAGGATATCATCCGAAAACATATGTGGCCGCTGACCCTTGTGCCGCCCAAATACAAGGAATCCTACATCGTGTCGTTTGCTGACAAGTATCTGTCATCCAGGGAATTCATCAGCGAGTACAAAAAGAGAATCGAAGCGCGCCGGTCGAAAATCCCGCGGAGGAAGGATTCTTCCGCTCCCAGGTCCTGAAGGCAGATTTCCGCCGCTTCCGGCGAAGCACCGATCGCCTCCGGGATTTCATGGGATGGCGCTGATGGCGGTAACGGACTTTTCCGGTTTGAGAATACAATCCGGCGTGATGGAAACGCCGATTTTTTCCATCTGCAATTTTTTGTGCAGGGCTTTCTGATGGTCCAATGCAAAATCCGCGTAACCCGCGGAAAAGCGGCGCGGCAGCAGGCGTCTGCCTTCGCGCCGGAGACGGCCGTTGACATAATTCATGATCCAGTCGAGCGCCGCGTCGGTCATTTCACTGGCTGTCGCATCGTAAACGACGGCGGCGGTCAAATTTCCCTGAGCGGTTTTTTCCCCGATGGCGTCCATGATGGGTTGGCCGGCCGTCGCTCCCATCAGCACCGCGTCCCGGCAGTTACCCAGAAACGCGGAAAGCTTTGCGCTGCGGAAGGTTGTCCGTCCCTCTAGGGCAATGGTCAGGCCGTCATTATTGCGGACGGAAAGCCGCAGGAAGGAACCCTGCAGGCGAATGATCGAAGCCGCTTCTTCCATATACCGGTCCGTTTCCTGCCGATGATCGGACGAAAGAGATGTAATGTTTTTTTTAAAGCCGAGACGGGAATAAATCTGCGCCACGGGCGGGGCGATGATAATATTTTCCAGAATAGTGACGGTGTTTGGCATGCGGCCCTGCCTCCTTTCAGGCGGGTTCCCGCAGGAGGAAGGAAAGTTTCCGGATGACGGCGTCGCCCATTTCTTCCGTGGTGGCCGTCCTGCCGCCCGCTCGGGCGATGTCCGGAGTGCGCCAGCCGTCCTGCAGAACATTTTTTACCGATTGTTCGATCAGCGCCGCCTCCGCGGACCGGTTCAGCGAATGCCGCAGCATCATGGCGACGGACAGAATCGTCGCCAGCGGGTTGGCCATGTTCCTTCCCGCGATGTCGGGCGCGGAGCCGTGGATCGGCTCGTACAGAGCCTTCCCGTCGCCCAGGCTGGCCGACGGCAGCATGCCGATGGAGCCGGTCAGCATGGCGGCTTCGTCGCTCAGAATATCGCCGAACAGGTTGGCGGTCACGATCACGTCAAACTGCGAGGGATTGCGGATGAGCTGCATGGCGCAGTTGTCCACATACATGTGCGAAAGCGCCACGTCGGGATAGCCGCGGCCGGTTTCCGTTACGACCTGGCGCCACAATTCCGTGGTTTCCAGGACGTTGGCCTTGTCCACCGACAGGAGTTTTTTCCTGCGGGCGCGCGCCAGCTCAAACGCGCACAGCGCGATGCGGCGAATTTCGTCTTCCGTGTAGATCATGGTGTTGACGCCGGTGCGCCGGCCGCTTTGGTCTTTGGTCACGCCGCGCGGTTTGCCGAAATAGATGTCGCCGGTCAGCTCCCGCAAAATCAGCATATCGATGCCCTGCACCAGATTCTTTTTGAGCGGGGAGGCGTCCGCCAGCTCGTCAAAAACCGTCACGGGCCGCAGATTGGCGTAAAGCCCCAGCTTTTCGCGCAGACCCAGCAGCGCGCGCTCCGGCCGGACGCTGTAGTCCAGTCCTTCCCATTTCGGCCCGCCCACTGCGCCCAGCAGCACGGCGTCGCTTTGCAGGGCAAGCGCAAGGCTTTCCTCGGGAAAGGGCGTACCGCACGCGTCATAGGCGCTCCCGCCGATCAGTCCTTCCTTCAGCGTCAGGGAGAGGCCGCGCCGGTCGGCGACGAGTTTCAGGACTTTCAGGGCTTCCAGGATAATTTCCGGCCCGATGCCATCCCCGGCGAAAACGGCGATATTCAGATTTTGTTTCGTCATGCTTTTCTCATTTTCCGGCGATGTGCTTCATCAGTCCGCCGTCGGCGATGAGCTGTTCCATGAAGGGCGGGATCGGGCTGATCGAAAATTTCCGGTCCCGGCCTTCCACCGTAATCGAGCCCTGCGCGCTGTCGAGCGAAACCCAGTCGCCGTCGGCAACCGCGTCGAAAAGGCCGCGGGATTCGAAGATCGGCAGGCCCATGTTAAAGGCGTTGCGGTAGAAAATGCGCGCGAAGCTTTTCGCCACGACGCAGGAAATTCCGGCCGCCTTGATGGCAATGGGCGCATGTTCCCGGGATGATCCGCAGCCGAAGTTTTCTCCGCCGACGATCATGTCGCCCGGTGTCATCCGGGTGATGAAGGCGGGGTCGGCGTCTTCCATGCAGTGCCGGGCCAGCTGGGCCGCATCCGACGTGTTGAGATAGCGCGCGGGGATGATCGCGTCGGTGTCGATGTTGTCCCCGAATTTCCAGACTCTTCCTTTCAAAATCATGGTCGTGTCCCCTTTGCGTTTATAGCTCGTCCGGCGAGGCGATGCGGCCCAGAACGGCGGACGCCGCGGCTACGGCGGGGCCGGCCAGATAGACTTCACTTTTGGGATGACCCATGCGCCCCACAAAATTGCGGTTGGTGGTAGCGACGGATTTTTCGCCCTCGGCCAGAATGCCCAGGTGCCCTCCCAGGCACGCGCCGCAGGACGGCGGGCTGATGACCGCCCCCGCGTCCATGAAGGTTTCCAGCAGCCCTTCCCGGAGAGCCTGCCGGTAAATGAGCGGCGTGGCCGGAACCACGATCAGGCGGACATGGGCCGCGGCCCGGCGGCCTTTCAAAATTCCGGCGGCAACGCGCAGATCTTCAATCCGGCCGTTGGTGCAGCTCCCGATCAGGGATTGGTCGATATTCACTTCGCCTGTCCGGCTGATTCCCCTGACGTTGGAAGGCAGATGAGGAAAGGCAACCTGAAGTTCCAGTTGGGAGGCGTCGATTTCAAACGTCTGCGCGTAAACGGCGTCCGGATCGGATGTGTAAAACGTGTAAGGCCTTTTGGCGCGCGGCTTGACGTATTGCCCGGTGATCTCGTCCGGCGGGAAAATGCCGTTTTTCGCCCCGGCTTCGATGGCCATGTTGGCCATGGACAGCCGGTCGGCCATGGGGAGCGTGCGGATCGTTTCGCCCGTGAATTCCATCGCGGAATAGAGAGCGCCGTCCACGCCGATGCGTCCGATGATGTGAAGAATCAGGTCTTTTCCGGAAACCCATTTTTGCAGTTTGCCGTAGATGACAAATTTGATCGACTCCGGAACCTTGAACCACAGCTCGCCCGTGAGCAGGGCCGCGGCGAGGTCCGTGCTGCCGACGCCGGTGGCGAAAGCGCCCAGGGCGCCGTAGGTGCAGGTGTGGCTGTCCGCGCCGATGACCAAGTCGCCGGGAAGCACGATGCCCTTTTCCGGCAGCAGCGCGTGTTCGACGCCCACCTGTCCGCCTTCGTAGAAGTGCGTAATGCCGTGCTCGAGGGCGAATTCGCGGACGGTTTTGCACTGCTGGGCGGAGTCGATGTCTTTATTCGGCGTAAAATGGTCCAGAACCAGCGCCACCCGGTCCCGGTCAAAAACCTTCTTTCCGCCGGCCTGGCGGAATTCGCGAATGGCGATGGGCGCCGTGATGTCGTTTCCCAGCGCGATATCCACGCGGGCGTTGATGAGCTGGCCGGGCGCGATTTCCTTCAGGTCCGTGTGCGCCATTAAAATTTTTTCCGTTATCGTGTTTCCCACGCTGTAAGCTCCCTGATGATGGAATGCGTTTTAAAAGATGATGCCGGCGCTTTCGCAAAAAACCGGGTTTGCCGGGGGCCGGCCTTTGAACTCCTCACGGTTGGACAGGCTCACCATGACCAAGGGCATCCCACGGGGCTTTTTGCGGGAGCAGGAGCATGGTTTGTGACTATCGCATTTTTCAGCTTAATTCAAGTTTAACCTTTTTGGTGTTGTCCTTTAAAAATTCCAACCGGTTCAGCGCGTTGATATACGCCTTGGCCGAGGCGACAATCACGTCCGGATGCGCGCCGCGCCCGACGACACAATGCCCGTTGTACTGGAGCTGCACCATCGTTTCGCCCTGGGCGTCCGATCCGCCGGTAATGGCGTTGACCGCGTACTTCAAAAGCGGGTAGTCGGTCCTGGTGATGTTGCGGATGGCTGCGAAGGTCGCGTCCACCGGCCCGTTGCCGAAACCCGCGTCGCGGATCACCTCGCAGCCCACCTGCATTTCCATGGTCGCCGTGGGAATCGCCACATTGCCGCTGACCACATTAAGGTAGATCAGGTTGTACTTTTCTTCGCCCCGGTAAAGCTCTTCATAGAGAATCGCTTCCATGTCCTCATCATAGATGTCTTTTTTCACGTCCGCCAGATCTTTGACCTTTGCCGCAACGCGGTTGATCTGTTCTTCATTCAGGCTGTAGCCCATTTTTTTCAGGTGGTGCGCAATGGCGGCCCGTCCGGAGTGTTTGCCCAGGACGATATGGCTGTCACTGATCCCGACGGACTTCGGGGTCATGATCTCGTAGGTGATTTTTTCCTTGATCAGGCCGTCCTGATGAATACCGGATTCATGCGCGAACGCGTTGGCGCCGACGATGGCCTTGTTCGGCTGCACGGGGATACCGGTGATCTGTGTCAGCAGGCGCGAGGTTTTATAAATCTGCCCGGTTTTGATTTGGGTATGAAGACCATACAGGTCCCTGCGCGTGGCCAGCGCCATGACAATTTCTTCCATAGCCGTGTTTCCGGCCCGTTCCCCGATGCCGTTGATCGTGCACTCCACCTGCCGCGCGCCGGCGCGGATGGCGGAAAGCGAATTGGCCGCCGCCAGCCCCAGATCGTCATGACAGTGGACGGAGATGATCGTATCGCCCATGTTTTTGACATTGGCGAACAGGTAGGCGATCAGATTGCCGAACTCTTCGGGAATCGCATAGCCGACCGTATCGGGAATGTTGACGGTGGCGGCGCCGGCGTCAATCACGGCGGAAACCATCTCCGCCAGATAGTCCCTGTCCGAACGGGTGGCGTCCATCGGGGAAAATTCCACATTGGGCGTATAGGAGCGCGCCAGTTTGACGGCGGCGACGGCTTCCTTGAGCACCTGCGCCCGGCTCTTTTTCAGCTGGTATTTCAGATGAATATCCGAAGAGGAAATGAAGGTATGGATGCGCGGATGCGCCGCCTGCCGGATGGCCTGCCAGGCGCGGTCGATGTCCTGTTTGTCGGCGCGCGCCAGTCCCGCCACCTGCGATTTCCGGATTTCCCGGGCGATCTGGCGGACTGCGTCGAAATCGCCTTCCGAGGCGATGGGAAACCCCGCCTCGATGATATCGACGCCGAGTTTTTCCAGCTGCCTGGCTAAAAGCAGCTTTTCCTCCGTGTTCATGCTGTTGCCGGGCGATTGCTCTCCGTCTCTCAACGACGTGTCAAAAATATAGACGCGATTTTTATCCTTCTTCATAGGGGCTCCTTTCACTCCACAAAAAAAGGCCGTGGATTTCGCCCACGGCCCTTTTAGGTAATTCGTTATACTTTGCGTTCAGCGACGACCTAAAACCGGCGGGCAGGCGGCCTTGACCAACAGGCGCAACAGGGCGAGGCCCGGAAGCAGGGTCAGAAGAGCGCTTGCCAAAATCGTTGCCGTCGTAAAACCGAACATGACGTTCCTTTTAATTTGTAATGTTGCGCACCCTGTTAATGCAAAACGTCCGGTTTGTCAAAACTTTTTTCTTTTCGACAAAAAAAGGGGAGCCGAGGCTCCCCTTCCAAAGGAGGTATGGGCAAGTGCTATCGGCAGATACCCATTCCTAAACCGGGTCCGGGACCCTGGCCTGCGCCGAATCCACAGTCGCCTCTCATTCCGCCGCGGGGGCCAAAGCCTGCTTTTCTGCCCCATGGCAGGTTGGCCAGCTGATCCTTTTGCTCGGGAGTCAAAACCTTGTTAACTTCAAGCCTTAAGTTGGTCGCCCTGTCCTCCATTTCGTTTCTCAACGTCCGAAGCTCCTTTTGAGCCGCAGTGATTTTTCCCCTGTCCGGATTGGCCTGCAGCCACAGTCTTCGCAATTCCACGGATTTGTCAAAAATCTTTTCCCGGACGGGTCTCGTGGCTTTGTAGTTTGCGTCCTGCAGGGCTTCAATTTTTACTTTCTGTTCATCGGTCAGATTTAATCTTTCCAGACTTGCATCCCCGCAGGGTCCGTATCCTCTGCCCTTTCCCGGGCCGGGTCCCCAGGCGAAGGCCGAAGTCGTTAAAAGCAAGCCCGCCAAAACGGCTGTTAGAGTTAATGTGATTTTCTTCATAATGCATCTCCTTTTTCATTTATTTCTGATCAGTTACCGATTTATACAGCAAGGCATGTGCCAACCACGCCAATTGTTTGTAATCATTGATCATGCTTAAAATCAGCAGAATTTAATTTGCCTTTTGTCCGCGTTGGACGGATAATGCGTAACCAATTTTGGTATCCAGGTGGGTCCATTGTATCCAGGTTGTTGCGGGAGGAAAGCACATGCCTGAGAAAAAAAAGAGAAAAGTCCGCTTTGACATTTCCGTCTGGGTGGTCATCAGTGCCGTTGCGGTTTTAGCCGTCATTTTGGGGATGATGCTGCTGATGCAGTTTCAGCATGCCCAGAATCAGGCCCGAATGCTGCTGATCGATAAAGGAACAACGCTGATTCATTCTTTTGAATCGGGGCTGCGCCTTCTTCCGGAGCAGACGGAAGAAGATTTCTATCTTCAGAAACTGCTCATGGAAACCGCCGATCAGCCGGATGTGGATTATCTGACGGTCACGGACGTCAAAGGCCATATTCTGGCGGACAGTGATCCGTCCATGCTGGGCCTGCCCTACGGACTCGATCTGGACATGAAAAAGATTGCGCAAAGCCGGGATATTTTCTGGCGGCAGACGGCCAATCCCGAAGGCGCCGGCACGTTTGAGGTTTACCGGGGGATTTCCCTGAAGCCCGGAGGGACGGGAGATTCCGGCCGCATCGTTTATGTCGGCTTCAACATGGCGAAAATCGAAAAAGCGTCCGGGGAAGACGCGCTTCGCACGGCGGGGACGGCGCTCGTTCTTGTTCTGATCGGGTCTCTGGCCATCGTGTCTCTTTTTCTGGTCCAGGCGTATCGTCTGGCGCGCGTGTCTCTTTCGCGGGTTACCGTTTTTTCGGACGCCCTGGTTAAAAATATGCCTATCGCGCTTCTGGCGGTGGACCGGCAAGGGAAAATCACCGCCTGCAATGAGCAGGCAGGCGGCCTGCTTGCCGGTGCCCCGGCGGAAGCGGTGGGACAGGAAGCTTCGCTCGTTTTGCCCGGGCCGTTGATGCGGCTTCTGGGAGACGCGCACGGACGGCCCGGTCCGGTGGAAGCGGACATCGGCCTGCCATCCGAAGACGGAGAACAGGTCTGGGAGGTTGTTGTGGCCGCCTTTGCCGACGATGAGGATCAGGAAGGGAAAATTCTCCTGGCCCGCAACGTGACGGGCGTCCGGCAGATGGAAAAAGAAGTTGTCCGCAGCCGGCACTTAAATGCCATCGCGTCGCTGGCCGCCGGTGTGGCGCATGAAATCCGCAATCCGCTGAGCTCCATCAAGGGATTTGCCGTTTATTTCAAAAAAAGACTCGCGGGAAATCCGGAAGATGAAGAGACGGCCGATATCATGATCGCGGAGACCGCAAGACTAAACCGCGTCATCAGCCAGCTCATTGAATTTGCCCGTCCGCCGGCCCTGAAAAGGGAGACAGCGGACCTGGAGGACCTCGTGAGACAGACGGCTCGTCTGGTGCAGGCCGAAGCGGAGCAAAACGCCGTGGCGGTGGAAATCCAGGCGGGGAAGGGGCTTTCCCCGGCCGAGGTTGATCCGGACAAGGTCCGGCAGGCGCTGCTCAACATTTTCTTAAACGCGCTGCAGGCGATGCGCGGCGGCGGCAGATTGTCGGTCGCGCTGAAGAGGCGGGAAGAATCCGTGGAAATTGAAGTTTCCGACACCGGGGAAGGGATCCGCCGGGAAAACCTGTCCCGGATTTATGATCCGTATTTTACCTCCAAGCCGTCCGGGACCGGTTTGGGCCTCGCGGTTGCGCAAAAGATCATGGATGCGCACGGCGGCGCGATTCAGGTGGAAAGCCGGGAGGGGGCCGGGACCCGGGTCACGCTGCGCTTCCCGCTTGTTGAAAAGAAAGGAACGGAAGAATGAATGACGCGCTGGAGATCTTGATCGTGGACGACGACGCGGTTCACCGCAGAGCGGTCCGGCTCAACATGGCCGGCTGGGGGTATGCCGTTACGGAAGCGGACGACGGGGAAGAAGCCGTCCGGCAGGCTAGTGCAAGGACGTTTGACCTGATCCTGATGGACATTCGCATGGCGAAAATGTCGGGTCTGGAGGCGCTGGAACAGATCAGGAAAATTCAGCCGGCCGTTCCGGTGGTGATCATGACGGCCTACGCGTCGGTGGAAACCGCCGTCAGCGCCATGAAAATGGGCGCCGACGATTATCTGACCAAGCCGCTGAACTACGATGAGCTGCAAATCAAAATCGCGCGGACGGCGGAGCGCCGCCGGCTGAAAAACGAAAATGAATATCTGAAGGAAAGACTGGGGGAGAGGTTCGACCGCCGCAATATGATCGGCCAAAGCAAAACCATGATCCGGCTTCTGGAAATGGTGGAACAGGTCGCCGCGACCCGGGCCACGGTGCTGATTGCCGGAGAATCGGGAACGGGGAAAGAAATGATCGCCAATGCGGTCCACTTCAACAGCGACCGCCGGGAAGCGCCCTTTGTGAAGATCAACTGCGCGGCTCTCACCGAAACGCTCCTGGAATCGGAGTTGTTCGGCCATGAAAAAGGCGCGTTCACCGGCGCGGACCGCCGGCGGGAAGGAAAATTTGTTCAGGCCGACGGCGGCAGCATTTTTCTGGACGAGGTGAGCGAAATGTCTCCCGCCATGCAGGTGAAAGTCCTGCGGGTCCTGCAGGAGCGGGAGCTGACGCGCGTGGGCGGGCAGGATGTAATCAAGGTCGATGTCCGCCTGATTACCGCCACCAACAAGGATTTGATCAGGGAAATCCGCGAAGGCCGGTTCCGCGAGGATTTGTTTTACCGGCTGAACGTCGTTGCGCTGACCCTGCCGCCGCTGCGGGAAAGGGCCGAAGACATTCCGCTTCTGGCGCAGCATTTCCTGAAGCTGTTTGCCGAAAAGAATTCCAAATCCATCTCCGGATTCACGCCGCGGGCGATGCAAAAGCTTACGGCGTACGCCTGGCCCGGAAATGTCCGGGAGCTGATGAACGCCGTCGAACGGGCCGTGGTCCTGTCCCGTTCCGATGAGGTGGACGAAGACGAACTGGTTTTTCCGATGGCGGACCAGTGCCTTGCGCCGGATGCTCCCCGGATGGCCGCGACGACGGCGGGCCTGCCGCTCGAGGCGGTGGAAAAGCAAAGCATTCTGGAGGCGATGAAAGCGGCGGGCGGCAACAAAAGCGAAGCCGCGCGCCGCCTGGGCATCACCCGCAAAACCCTGCGCAAGAAGCTGGAGAAGTATGAAAGCGAACATGAAGGATGAGCGCGGGCGCGGCCGTCTC
This sequence comes from Smithella sp., assembly GCA_012510495.1. Classification (GTDB taxonomy): domain Bacteria; phylum Desulfobacterota; class Syntrophia; order Syntrophales; family Smithellaceae; genus UBA8904. The sequence continues at coordinate 22,635 of JAAZHX010000240.1, read as the reverse complement.
GTAAAAAGTCGTTTTGCCCCCTCTTTTGCCATGCCGAGGGGTCAAGGTGACATTACCTGTCGCAGCCTGACAAAATATCGGGCGCTTACGTTCACCCTTTCTTTCGATAAACGAAAGGCAGGCCGGGGTTCAGTGTGACAGAGCGGACTTTCCGCGGGTCCGCCGTTGTCCTTTTTTCTATCGTTCCATAAACGCTTTTTTAAACCGTTTGTAGGGTGAATCGAAAACAACGGCCTGTTTGTCAAATTTCTCCGGATCCCAGTCTTCTCCAGCCCACCTTTTCATATCCTCATGTTCGTTGTTTGCGGGATCAGCCAGAATCCCCAGCAGGCTTACGTAGCCGGGCGAGCCGCCACAATCTTCCGGAGGGCACGCCCGCGCGCCGTCGATGCAAAGCGGGTACTTTACGCCCGGCTCTCTGAACAGATACCCTTCGAGCGTCACGGTGTGCGTCCAGCAATCGCCGTAGTCGTAGATATACCGGGATTTTACCCCAAGATCGTTGAAACGGCTCACAACGGAAATTTCCCATCCCGGATAGATTTCCTGCGAATCGTCGAACCGGTCAAAATCCGGAATGCCGATTCTTTCTTCCTTCTTTTTGCCCTTTCCTTTAATCTCGAAATGATGCAGGTGGTAATCGAGCCAGCCCATGGCGTCCTGGATGGCGACATGCAAATCCCAGAAATTATACTCCGAAGGGATCAGTATCCGCCGCCAGATCAACGGCGAAATATCGTTTAACTCGATCTTGAATTGCAGCAGCCTGTTCTTAAAATAGGCGATGTTCGGCGATTTTTGATAATTCAGCAGATAACCCTGATCCGTATAGTTTTTCTCGTATTTTAAAGTCATAGCCCCTCCTTTTATCCGGTCGCCTTCTTCAAGCGCGAGTTTGTTGACGGGTTTCTTTCCCCGGTCGGAATGCTTTAGCGCGGAGACGCTTCAACCGGTGCGACAGCGCTTCCTGTTCCTCTTCCGAAAAAAAACGATTCCCGGCCAGGGCGTCTTCGATCAGGGCTTCGGCCCGGGCGTAATCCCTGGCCCGGTGCTCCAGATGCTTGGCGAGTTCGGAGACGGCATAAAAATCGTTTGGATCGCACGCCATCACCTGCCGCCAGATTCGGACGGCTTCATCCAGGCGGCCGGTGCGTTTGCAGAGATTGGCCAGTTTCTTTTTGGAGGGCAGCGAAAGCTCGGCGCAGGCGTTTTCCCCGAGCATTTCCAGAATCTTCTCAATCTCCTCCGTCCGTGCTTTTTTGAGAAGAAGCCGCGCCGCCGCCAGATAGTCGTCGGGATGCGCGTGCTGCTTGAGGGCCCGCGCTTTCAGAAGATCAACCAGGTGCGCGGTGAGCGTCGTCATCGAAATCACGTCCAGCCGGTTGTGTGCAAAAATATCGGCGAGCGACCGGGGGTCGCGCCTTCTCAGCCAGTCAAAATACCGCTGCGGAATTTCCCAGCCGGGAACGTCCCCTTCGCGTTCCACACCCAGAATGTCCGTCTCCAGCGTGGACAGGCGGCAGTTATCCAGGCGGTGCCCGAGCAGGCGGCGCGCCGGATGCAGCAGATCCAGGTGGGGCAGTTCGTGAAGGCTGCTTGGCATCCGGTTCAGAATGAAGCGCGCGGCCAGCAGGTTGACGTCAAAGGCTTTGCCGTTGAAAGTCACGAGGAATTTTTTCTGCGCGGCGATTTCCTGAAGACAGGCCAGCGCCGCCGGCTCCTCGCTGAAATCGCGCGCCAGGATCTGCCGGACGTGAAACCGGCCTTCTTCATACCAGCCCAGGCCGATGAGAAACGCCATGGTGCCCGTTCCGCCGGAAAGCCCCGTGGTTTCCGTGTCCAGAAAAAGCGCGTCGGAAGAGTGATAATTGCCCAGAACCGGGTTGTTGGCGAGCATGCCCGCCGCGGTCATGTCGATATCGAAAGCATCGTGAATGCTGCGGTGGCCGTGACGGCTGGCGCCGGAAAGAGAACCTCCGGCCAGAAAAAAACGGCCGAGCCGGTTTTCGCTTTCCTCCCCCTCCAGGATTTCGCAAAGCGCCCGGTTGCCGCGCGCTTTTGCTTCCTCCTGCGCAGCCCGGGCGCGCGCGGCCGAGCGCGCGACAACGCCGTCGATGCGGCTTCGCAGATCATCGATTGCGGCGCGTCTTCCCGACGCCGGAAGAATGGTCCCGTTCTGATCCTTTGCTATGGGCGTTATGGCCTCGCCGGTGAGGCGTTTCAATTTATCAATCGATTTCATTTATTCAACACCAGGTCAATGATCTTCGGCACAATCTCCTTGGCGGCTTTGCCGACTTCCAGCGTGGGGCCGACGCAGGACGGACAACCGAACGCGCAGGGGCACTTTTCAATCAAACTTCGGGCGGCGGCAAGCAGGTTGGCGTGCTCGCGGTAGAGGAGCTCCGAAAAGCCGATGCCGCCGGGATAGGCGTCAAATACAAAAATAGTCGGGTCGAATTCGTCAATCCGCATGCCGGATTTTTCGCTGAAATTATCAGGGCGTCCCTCGGAAAAAGAAGTTATAACGCGGCCTGCCTTTCCCTGGCTCACAAACCACTCACCTGATTTGTCGCCGAGCGATCGGTCGATATCGTGGGTATCCGCCATCAGAAACATCGCGGATAAATGATGCAGCGTGTAAGAGAGGCCCGAAAGGCCGTCAATAATTTCCGCGGGGGAAAAATTAAGTTTGCGCAGACGGTCACGCGGGATGGTGAACCAGTAGCTGGTCGTGTGCATGTCTTTTTCCGGCAGATTAACATCGCCGTAGCCCAGATTTTCGGACGTGTAAAATTTGATTTTCTTAAAGCCCACGACTTTGCGCACCACCTGCACCTCACCATACTCCACTATGGCTCCGTCATCTTTGTGTTTGTCGAACGAATCGATCACGCGCACGTTGGTGTAAGTCATGGCGTCGGTGTAGTAATCGGAATCCACCTTGCGCACATAAGCTTTTTTGCCTTCCAGATCAAGCTTATCCACGTGATACTGTTCCGAGGCCATCATGTAAATTGCCTCGTCATGCAGGGCGGTAAAAGCGCTGTCCCAGTCCACTTCCGCGATGACCCTGTGATTGCCCGTGTCGGTCGCATCGACGACCACGACGTTTTCCGGGTTGATGGCGCGCAGGCTGACCTCGTCGGCCGGATAGCTTTCCGCCGCCCAGTACCAGCGGTCGCCGCTTTGGTGCAGGACGCCTTTTCCCTCAAGGTATTGCATAAACTCCTCCAGATTTTCGCCGCCGAATTTTTCGCCCTTTTCAAACGGCAGTTCAAACGCCGCGCTCTTGAGGTGATGCAGCAGGATCAGCAGGTTGTCCGGATTGATCCGGCAGTGTTCGGGCGATAAAGAAAAGAAGTAGTCGGGATTTTCCATAATGAACTGATCCAGCGGGTTGCTCCGCGCGATCAAAATCGCCAGAGATCGCCCCGTGCGCCTTCCCGCGCGGCCCGCCTGCTGCCAGGTGCCGGCAATGGAGCCGGGATAGCCGGCCATGATGCAGGCTTCCAGATTGCCGATGTCGATGCCCAGCTCCAGCGCGTTGGTGCTGATGACGCCCATCACATCGCGCGAACGCAGGCCGCTTTCGATGTTGCGCCGCAGATTCGGCAGATACCCGCCGCGGTAGCCGGTGACGAAATGGTCGTCGAGGGGCTTCGTTTTGACGAATTTGTCCTTGAGATATTTGGTCAGGACTTCCACGTTGAGGCGGCTGGTGGCAAAGACAATGGTCTGAATGTGGTTGCCGATTAAATCGGAAGCGATTTTGCGCGCCGGCGTCATGGCGTTCTGACGGATGCCCAGCTCGCGGTTTACGATGGGCGGGTTATACAGCACAAAAGTTTTGGCCGCCGCGGGCGCGCCGTTTTTATCCAGCAGCGCGACGGGGCGCTCCAGCATTTTTTCCGCGTGCTCGCGCGGATTGGCCACCGTAGCCGAACAGCAGATGAACACGGGGTTGGCGCCGTAGAAGCGGCAGATGCGGATCAGACGGCGGATCACGTTGGCAAAATGCGATCCGAAGACGCCGCGGTAGATGTGCAGCTCGTCGATGACGACGTATTTGAGGTTGACGAACAGCTTTTGCCACTTGGTGTGGTGCGGCAAAATACCCGCGTGCAGCATGTCGGGATTGGTGATCACAATATGTCCCTGCCGGCGGATGGCCCGGCGCGCGTCAGCGGGCGTGTCGCCGTCGTAAGTGAAGGTTTTGATATCGGCCTGCAAATCCGTAATCAGGCCGTGGGCTTCATGCATCTGGTCCTGCGCCAGCGCCTTGGTGGGGAACAGATAAAGCGCACGCGTTTCCGGCTCGTCCAGAATGCTTTGCAGCGCCGGCAGGTTATAGCAAAGCGTCTTGCCGCTGGCGGTGGGCGTGACCAGCACAACATCCCGGCCGCCGCGGATGAAGCGCACGGCCTGCGCCTGATGTTTATAAAGCCGCTCCATCCCGCGTTTGACCAAAACGTCACGGAGACGCGGGCTTACCCAGGAGGGATAGTCTTCAAAATCTCCGGATTTGGCCGGAATATCGACCACCGCAGCCGCGTTGGCGTTGAAGCTCTTGTTTTTTTTGAGCCGCGCGATCCATTCATCCAGGGTGAGTTTGGCCATTGATGATCCTTTCACGTCATCCGCTTTAGAATAAAAAAGTAAATATCTCAACAGACAATCCCGCGGGAAATAAAAGTCGTTGCATTTGACCGATCCTTGATCTAAACAGCTCCTGTTCCTGAATTGGAAAGGGGATGGACATGGCGCTCTTCGCCATCGATCAAAAAAAATGCAAGCGCGACGGTCTGTGTCAGGCGGCCTGTCCGGCGCAGATTATTATCCAGGCGGATAAAAAATCCTTTCCGGCGCTTCTGGAAAACGGTGAGGAGTTTTGCCTCAACTGCGGCCACTGTGCGGCCGTCTGTCCGCATGGCGCTTTTTTACTTTCCACCATGCCGCTTTCCGCCTGTCCGCCGATGGACAGGGAGCTTCTGCCCGGCGCCCCGGCATTGAAGCATCTGCTTATGACCCGGCGGTCTATCCGCCAGTACAAGAAAACACCCGTCTCCCGCAAACTGCTTACGGAATTGATGGATGTGGCACGCTACGCGCCTACCGGCAGCAACAAGCAGCAGGTTTTCTGGACGGTGATTGCAAAGCCGGAGGAGGTCCGTCGGATGGGCGCCATGGTGATTGATTTCATCAAAATCATGCTGCCGCTGACGCCCGACCTGGCCCAGGTCCGGCGTTTTCAACGCCTTGTCGACGCATGGGCAAACGGCCGCGACCGGATCATGAGAGGCGCCCCGCATCTGATTGTCGCGCACAGCCCCGCGGAGGTGGCCTTTCCCGCAGTCGACTGTGCCATTGCCCTGACATATCTGGAATTGTATGCTTTCGCCAGAGGTATGGGGACCTGCTGGGCCGGTTATTTTACAGGCGCCGCCAATGTCCACGAACCGCTGGTGCGGGCGCTTGATTTACCTCCCGGACACCAGTGCTACGGCGCCGTGATGCTGGGATATCCGCAATACCGCTATTTTCGCATTCCAAAACGCAACGAAGCGCAGATTGCCTGGCGTTGAGACGCTCAGACGGACTGTAAACGCAAGCATTCATCTGCCGAAGCGACACGCCCGGGCGTTCCACGGACCATTCGGGAACACGGACAAGGTCCGCAAACCTCCCGCCGCCGTCGCGCGGATCGTGACCGCCTGCCGGCAGCGGCGATTTTTTGCCGTTTTTGTCGGACAAAAACCGACAGACTGTAGGACAAATCCCCACATTCAAATCGGACGAATGCGGATACCGCCGGTTGCTCAAAAGGTGTATTCAAAACTCGCTTTTCAGGGGGTACATGTATTGCATCCGCCATATGTAATACGCCCCGGGGTTTTGCGGGCGGTGGTTCAGAAGCGCGCATCTGATCAACGGAAACAAGGCCCGAATCACGGGGCGTACCCCTCCTGAAAAGACGGGCGGGTCCCGTGTCCTCCCTCAGGGCGTTGAACCATGACGCCGGATCGCCGGTTTAAAAGAGTCAACATGCCTTTTTGGCGGAAGTAAGGAAGGCATAAAAATAATTTTGAAGGAGAAAAATATGGCTGAAGCAAACGAACAAGATTTTTATGACAAGGTTTTTCCTGTCCCGGACAGAGTCAGGGAGAAATCCTACATCAAGAGTCGGGAGGAGTATGACCGGCTGTACAAGGAATCGATTACCGATCCCAATGTATTCTGGGCCAAAATGGCGATGGAAAGACTGACCTGGTTCAAACCCTTCGACAAAAACAAGGTGTCGGACTGGTCGTTTGACGCCAAAAACGTTTATTCCAAATGGTTTGAAGGCGGCAAGCTCAACGTCTGCTACAACTGCCTCGACCGCCATCTGGAAACCAAGAAAAACAAAGCCGCGATCATTTTCGAAGGCAACGACCCCAACGACTGGAAAGTTTACACCTATTACGACATGTATCGTGAAGTGAACAAGTTTGCCAACGTTCTCAAAACCCTGGGCGTCAAAAAGGGCGACCGTGTCACCATTTTCCTGCCCATGATCGCGGAGCTGTCCATCGTTATGCTGGCCTGCGCCCGCATCGGCGCCGTTCACGCCATCGTTTTCGGCGGATTCTCGGCGGAAGCGTTGAGAGACCGCATCAACAACTCCGGCTCTCAGGTGGTCATTACCTGTGACGGCACCTACCGCGGCGCCAAAGCCGTCCCGCAGAAAGACACCTGCGACAAGGCCGTGGAGCAGTGTCCCGGCGTGAAAACCATGGTGGTCGTGAAACGCACCGGAACGCAGGTGAGCATGAAAGAAGGACGTGATGTCTGGTACGAAGAGCTCATGGCCAAAGCGGACCGCTACTGCAAGCCGGAAGAAATGGACGCGGAAGATCCGCTGTTCATCCTTTATACCTCCGGTTCGACCGGACAGCCCAAGGGCGTCGTTCACACTCAGGCCGGTTATCTTTTGTATGCCTGCATGACGCAGCAGCTCGCTTTTGACGTGCATGAAGAGGATACATACTGGTGCACCGCCGACATCGGCTGGGTCACCGGACACAGCTACATTGTTTACGGCCCGCTGTGCAACGGCCACTCCAGCATCCTTTTCGAAGGCGTTCCCAATTATCCGGATTACGGCCGGTTCTGGGCCGTCGTCGAGAAATACAACGTCAATAACTTCTATACCGCTCCCACCGCGATCCGCGCGATTGCCAAGGAAGGCGACAAGTGGGTTGACGCGCACGATATTTCCTCGCTGCGCGTTCTGGGGTCCGTCGGCGAGCCGCTCAACCCCGAAGCCTGGCGGTGGTACTACGACAAGATCGGCGCGGGGCGCTGCACGATTTCCGACACCTGGTGGCAGACCGAAACCGGCGGGCACATGATCCTGCCTCTGCCTGGCGCGATCGACATCAAACCCGCCAAAGCCATGGTTCCGTTCTTCGGCGTCGTCCCGGTTCTCTTCGACGAAGAAGGGAAAGAAATCAAAGGACCCGGCAAGGGCGCGCTCTGCATTAAAAATTCATGGCCCGGCATGGCCCGCGGACTGTGGGATGACCAGGACGGCCGGTTCGTCGAGAATTACTTCGTCCAGTTCCCCGGCACGTATTTCTCCGGCGACGGCGCGGAACGCGACGCCGACGGCGATTACAGAATCACCGGCCGCGTCGATGACGTGATCAACGTTTCCGGTCACCGGCTGGGCACCGCGGAAGTCGAAGCGGCACTGACCTCTCATGCGGATGTCGCGGAAGCGGCGGTGGTCGGATTCCCCCATGACATCAAAGGTCAGGGCATCTTCGCCTACGTCACACTGAACAACAACGTGGAAAAGACGGATGAACTGAAAAAGGCTCTGATCGCCCACGTCCGCAAGGTCGTCGGTCCGATCGCGTCGCCTGACCAGATCCAATGGGCGGACGGTCTGCCCAAAACCAGATCCGGAAAGATTATGCGCCGTGTTTTGAGAAACGTCGCCGGAAAAACCTTCGGCGACTTCGGGGATACGTCCACGCTGGCTGATCCGGCCGTTGTCGATGACCTGGTCGCCAACCGCAAGAAGCTCGGCTAAAGACCCCCTGTGCGGAACGGCTGCCGTTGTTCCGCGCTAAAGTCCCTCCTGAAAGAGCCGCTTCCCGAAACAGGGGAACGGCTCTTTCGCTTTTCCATCAGGATATCAGCCGGCAGGATGTCGGCCGGGGCGAACCTTTCTCGTCGCTTCACGGTCGATGACCTTTTTATGGTCCGGTCGGGGCGGCAGCCGCGGAGGCAGGCGTCCCGCTCACGACAGATTCAGCGTCATCGACACCATGTTTTCGTCCTTGCCGTCGAAGTTGAAGGCGCAGCGGCGGAAGATGCGGATCATGGCGTAATTTTCCTGCAGGGTCTCCGCCCGGATGGTTTTGTAACCTTCCTTTTTGGCCAGCTCGATGCACTGCTCGGAAAGCGTAATCCCCAGGGACTTGTTCTGCCAGGAATCGGAAATGATGACGGCATATTCCGCTTCCCCTTCGCAGCGCTTGTTTTTGATCAGGCGCGCGATGCCGAGGAACTTGTACTGGTCTCCCGTCCTGGCCTCGGCGACGAGGGCGACTTCCTCTTCCGGGTTGACGTTGCAGAAACGCTGCGCCCGCTCCGGGGTGGCGGAAAAGGGCGACAGGAAGCGAAGCCAGAGAGATTTGGGGGAGCAACTGTTGACAAAATCCGTCCACAGGCCGATGTCTTTGGAATCGATCAGCCGCAGCCGGACGGGGACATCGTCCACGGAAAGCGTGTCTTTGGTCAGGCGGCGGGCGATGGAATCCGTTATGGCGTTCCGGCGCCGCACGCCGTAAGCATACATCTGCCCCAGCGCTTCCGCCGCCATTTCCGCCGTGGAATACACGGGGAAGCCGGCCTGTTCCATCCGGACCACGTCGTGGATCATGAACTCCTTGCAGGCCACCACGCAGACCGCCGGTTTTTCCTTGTAGTTGACGGACTTCATGACATCCACAAACGACCCCAGGATTTCGCCCTGAAGGACGACGATGAAACTCTGGACATCGTTGGATTCCACGCCGATCTCGATTAATTTTTTTACCTGTCCGGGCGTCATGGAGAAAGAACAGTCAATGGGATTGCCGACGCTGGCGTAGTCCGGCAGAGCGTTTTTCAAGCGCTGCTGAAAATACGGCTCCAGTTCGGCCAGGCGCATGCCGGACAGATACAGCATGTCGGTGGCCGCGACGCCCAGCGATCCCGTATAAGTGATGACCATGACGCCGTTGCCTTTCGGAACGGGCTGCTTGGAAAACGCGCGCGTCAGCGCGAAGAGATGTTCGTTGTCCCGCGCCCGGATCACGCCGCTTTGCCTGAAGGCGGCGCTGTTGACTTCGTCGTCGCCCGCGAGCGACGCGGTGTGCGACGACACGGCCTTCTTGCCGGCTTCCGTCCGTCCCGATTTCAAAACGATCACGGGTTTGCGGACCGCCGCCCTGGATGCCACATCGACAAAGCGCTTGCCGCTGCGGATGTCCTCCATATACATGACGATGACGGAAATATGATTGTCGTTGCTCAAATACTCCAGGATGTCCGTTTCGTTGATATCCATCTTGTTGCCGATGGTCGCCACGATCCCGAAGTCCAGCACGTTGCTCAATCCGGTGAGGATGCCGGCGGCGTAAACACCGGCCTGGGCGACCATGCCGACGTTGCCCTTCTTCAAATCCCCGAGGAGTCCGATGGACTGCACCATGTTGTGATGGGTGTTGATCACGCCCGAGCAGTTGGGTCCCAGCACGCGGCAGCCGTGCTTTCGGATGACGGCCTCAATGCGCGCCTGGGCATCCTTTCCTTCCTTTCCGCTTTCCGCGAATCCCGCCGCTTCCACCACGACAAACCGGACGCCCTTTGCGCAGCAATCCGCGATGGCCGCCTCCGCCGCTTTGGCGGGAACGATCACGATGGCCAGATCCACCGGATCCGGCACGTCCCGGATCGACTTGTAGGCGCGAACGCCCATCACGGTTTCCTTGCCGGGATTGATCGGATAGAGCTTTCCGGGGTATCCGTGGCTGACCAGATTGCAAAACACGTTGGCGCCCAGCTTTCCCTTGACGTCCGACGCGCCGATCACGGCGATGCTTTTGGGATAGAAGAGATCGTGCAGGCTCTTCGCGCCGGTGGCGGCGGCGCCTTCCGGCTGCGCCGGTTCGCGGACGAACATCCGGGCGTCCACGGCGACATAGCCGTCCGGATAGAGGAACAGCGGATTCAGATCCAGTTCGTGAATTTCCGGGTTTTCATCGACCAGCCGGGAAATTTTCAGGAGGAGCCGCCGCAGCGATTGCAGATCGACCGGCCGTCCGCGGTATCCTTTGAGAATATCCGAGCCGCGGATTTCTTCGATCATCTCCGCCGCGTCCTTTTCGGTGATCGGCAGAATCCGGAACGACACGTCGCGCAGCACTTCGACGAACACGCCGCCCAGGCCGAACATGATGAGCGGGCCGAAACTGGGATCGCGCGTCACGCCGATGATGGCCTCGATGCCGGGGGCGGCCATGCGCTGGATCGTGATGCCCTCGATATGCTGATACTTGAAAGTGTCCATCATGGCGCGGTAGGCCTTGCGCGCCTCATCGGCGGATTGGAGATTCAGACGGACGCCGCCCGCGTCCGATTTGTGCACGACGTCCGGCGAAACGATTTTCATAGCGACGGGGAAGCCTGTTTTTTCGCAAAGGGCCAGCGCTTCGTCTTCGGAGCGGGCCACCAGGTGACCCGTGGTCGCAATGCCCGCGCCTTCGAGAATTTCCTTGCTCTCGTGCTCCATTAGATAACTGCGGTTTTCCCGCACCGCCAGATGGATGATTTCCGCCGGTTCATCGCCGAGCAGTCTGCCGTCCTGGCCGGATGCCGGTTCCTTTTGCCGCTGTGATGTCGAAGATCCCCTGGTCATATGCCCTCCTTGAATAAGCAGTGATGGGTCCCGGCCGCACGACGGCCGTTTCCTGTGATAGTGGTGTAACACAGGATCAGGGCGGATCCTATCGGCCAAACTCTGAATGTTCTGTCGGAATGAGCCAGGAAGTATTGACGGATTTTGTCCGACAGATTGTCGGACAATGGAGGAGGCCGGACGCGGCGCCGGCCTTAACTGATCAGTTTGTTGTGGACGGCGTAGAGAGTCAGCTCCGCGTTCTTTTTCATGCCCATCTTGGCCAGAACGCGGGTGCGGTAAGTGCTGATCGTCTTCACGCTCAGGCACAGTTCATCGGCGACGTCGGAAACCGTTTTGCCGCCCGCCAGCATCATCATCACCTGGTGCTCGCGGTTGGAGAGCCTTTCGTGCGGAAGTTTTTGGGTGTCGATGTCCAGTTCTTCGGCCAGTTTTTCCGCCAGCGATGCCGTGACGTATTTTCCGCCGCCGGCCACCTTGCGGATGGCGCCGATCAGTTCCTGCGGCGCGCTGGCCTTCGTGAGGTATCCCGACGCGCCCGCCCGGAGCGCGCGCACCGCGTACTGCTCTTCGGGGTGCATGCTCAGAATCAGCACGGCCAGTTTGGGACGCTGGGCCTTGATGTCTTCCAGAACCTCCAGGCCGCTTCGTCCCGGCATGGAGATGTCGAGCAGGACCACGTCATATTCATACTTGAGGACCTTGTCCAGCGTTTCCACTCCGTTTTGGGCTTCGTCCTTGACCAGCATGTCCTTTACGTCCGCGAGAATCTGGATCATGCCCTGTCGCACCACGGCATGATCATCGGCGACCAGTATGCGTATCATATTTGCAGCTCTCCTTTTACTGAAGCGGGATCAGCACCCGCACGGTGGTTCCGGACGGCTTGACGTTTTGGACCTGGACAACGCCGCCCCAGAGATGCGCCCGCTCGCGCATTCCGATCATGCCGAAGGACCGGGGGGAGTCCACCTGCCATTGCGAGACGCCGATTCCGTTATCCGTCACGTCCAGGCAAAGCTCTTTCTCCGTTTCCGTCAACGCCACTTTGCAAAGCGTCGCTTTCGCGTGTCTTGCGATGTTGGTGAGGGTTTCCTGAAAAATCCGGAAGACGGCGGTGGCCAGCTCCTTGTTGAAGACGCCTTTTGCGCACTGAATTTTCGCCCGGCAGCGAATGCCGGAGCGCTTCTGAAAATCCGCGGCCTGCCATTCAATGGCCGCCGGCAGCCCCAAATCATCCAGCAGGCTGGGGCGCAGCTCCGTCGAAATGTTGTGAACGCTTTCAATCGTGGTGTCCACCAGGCCGGACATGCTTTGCGCCTTTTCCCGGATGGCCTTGCTTCCGGAGGGCATGCGGTTCAGCAGCCAGGACAGGTCCATCTGCAGCGCGGTGAGCGACTGGCCCAGCTCGTCGTGAATTTTGCGGGCGACGCGCGTGCATTCCTCCTCGCGCACCGACTGAAGATGAATCGAAAGATTGCGCAATTCCTCGCGGGAGCGCTCCAGCTCCTCCTGCGCCTTTTTCTCCCGCGTGATGTCCTCGTAGGTCACCACCACGCGCTTCTCGCGCAGCTTTTCCCCGATGCGGGAGGCCTTCATCCGGCAGAGCATTTCCCGTCCGTCTTTATGCCGGCAGGGATACTCGGTTTCATAGGTTCTCTGATGCCTCAGCGCCTTATAAAAAACCTCGCCGATTCGATCCGCTTCTTCCTCGTTGCGGTAGATGATCCGGATGCTCTTGCCGATCAGTTCCTCGCGGTGCCAGCCGAAGATCACCTTGACGGCGTGATTGGCGAAATTGATGCGCCGCTCGTGCAGGCCCAGCACGGCCTGGGGAATCGCGTCGAGGATGGAGGATTCCAGCGCTTCGAGCTCCTCCAGACGCCGGCTCGCTTCCTTTCGTTCGGTGACGTCCATGGAGTTGCCGAGAATGGCCCGCCGTCCCTTGAAGGTGACGGACATGGCGGTTTCCATGATCCACTTGATCCGTCCGTCCTTCGTGACAATCCGAAACTCATAGGGAGAAAAGCGCTGTCCCTTCAGCATCAGCGTCGCGTTTTTGGCCGTCTTGCGCCGGTCTTCCGGCAGGATGAGCGAAGGGGGGCTCATTTTTAAAAGCTTTTCTTCCGGATAGCCCGTGTAATCCAGGAAATGGGAATTGATGAATTTAAACCGTCCGTCCTGCATGATGTAGCAGCCGACCTGGGAGCTGTGCGCCATAATCTTATACAGGTCTTTTTCCGACGTGACGTGAAGCTGTGCGTGCTCCAGAACCGACAGCTGCTTTTGCAGAGACGCGACCAGATCAACCAGTTCTTTTTTTGACTTTTTCCCCAGATTCATCCGTTGGCCTGTTTGCATTGACGTTCCGGCATCTAACCACAGTTGGCGGGAAAAATAAACACCTTAGTGAAGAGTGAAGGAACAGGCGGCCGGGGGACAGTAAAAAAACGATGAGCAGAAAGCGGTCTTGCCACCCGCAAGGTTGGTCTCGCCACCCGTAAGGGTGGTCTCGCCACCCGCAAGGGTGGTCGCGGCCGTTATCGGACCGAACTGCGTGGGCTTCCCAAGGTGGTTCGCTCACTGTCCAGGCTGACAAAGTATTATGAATTTCAAGGCCTTATGAAATAAAACTTCCCGCCGGCGGAAGATTTTGCCCTCCGGATGAAAAGCCGCCGCCGAATTGCCGTTTTTTAATCATTTTGATTGACTTTCGGTCACGTTTGTACTTATAGTCAGCATCCTGAAATGGAACAGGGTCCCGAAAGCCGCGGGCGGGATGTTTCAAAATCGACTTGTATTCTGCAGATATCATGGAAAACACCGAACCCACTCTTCGTAAAACGGACGTCTGATGAACGTTAAAAAATAAACCACTTTTAAGAAGGGAGTCAGTTATGGGTAATCTATTAGTCAACACGCGTGACCAGCAGTTTCTTCTTTTTGAGCAGTTCGGGATTGAAAAACTCTTTGAGTCGGAAGCTTACGAAGGCTTTTCCAAAGACGATCTGCTGATGATTTTGAGCGAAGCCGAAAAACTTGCCGTTGGCGAGATTTTTCCGACGCTGAAAGAAGGGGACGAAGAAAGCTGTCAATTCAAAAACGGTGAAGTCACTATTCCCAAGTGCTTCAGGGGGCCGTACAAAAAATACTGCGAAGCCGGCTGGATCAATCCGATGGATTCCCCCGATGTCGGCGGCCAGGGCATGCCCCACACCGCGGGCTACGCCGCGATGGAGCTGTTCTGCGCGGCCAACTACGCCTTTTGCATGTATCCCGGACTGACCCACGGCGCCGCCAACCTGATCAATGTTTACGGCAATGAAAAGCAGAAGAAAACATACATGGAAAAATGCTTCTCCGGCGAATGGACCGGCACGATGTGCCTGACCGAACCGGGCGCGGGCTCGGATGTCGGCGCGCTGAAAACGACGGCCAAGCGCCTTCCCGACGGCAAATTCCTGATCACCGGAACCAAGTGCTTCATTTCGGCGGGCGATCACGATCTGACACCGAACATCATTCACCCCGTTCTGGCCCGCATCGAAGGCGATCCGGCGGGAACCAAAGGCATCTCCATTTTCATCGTTCCGAAAATCCGCGTCAATGACGACGGCACGCTCGGCGAGCCCAACGACGTGAAATGCGGCGGCATCGAACATAAAATGGGCATCAAAGCCTCCGCAACCGCAACCCTGAACTTCGGAGAAGACGGAAACTGCATCGGCGAACTCCTGGGCGAAGAGCGCGCCGGCATCAGGATCATGTTCCAGATGATGAACGAAGCGCGTCTGGGCGTCGGGATGCAGGGCGTCGCCATCGGATCGGCCGCTTTCCAGCACGCCGTGGCGTATGCCAAAGAGCGCGTGCAGGGAACCCCGGTCTGGGAAATGAAAAACCCGGCCGCCAAAGCCGTAACCATCATCAATCACCCCGATGTCCGCAAAAGACTCATGTGGATGAAAGCCCACGTCGAAGGCATCCGCGCGCTCGCGTATTTCGGCGCGTATTGCATGGACATGAGCAGGATTTCCAAGACGGAAGCGGAAAAAGCCAACTGGGAAGGCTATCTTGAGCTTTTGACCCCGATCATCAAATCCTACTCCACCGACAAAGGCCTGCTGATCTGCTCCGCCGCAATGGATGTTTACGGCGGCTACGGTTACTGCTCGGAATACCCCGTGGAACAGCTCATGCGCGATGAAAAGATCGCCTGCATTTATGAAGGCACCAACGGCATCCAGGCGCTTGACTTTGTCGGACGCAAACTGGGCCAGCGCAAGGGCGCCAACGTGATGAACATGGCCGGTCTGGTGCAGAAGACCATCGCCAGATACAAGAACGATCCCGATCTGGGCAAGGCCGCCGCTACGCTGGAAGAGGCTTCCAACGCCGTATTCGAAGTGGCCATGTTCTTTGCCGCGGCCGGCAAAGGCGGCGATTTCATCGCCCCGATTTACAACGCCGGAAAATACCTGGACATCTTCGGCGACATGGTGATCGGATACCTGCTGCTTGAAGCGGCCGGCATCGCCAAGGAAAAACTGGACGCCATGTACGAAGGAAAAGGCCTTGCCACCATCGGCAAGAAGATCGGACTCCAGCGCGAAAATCAGGAAGCCGCCTTCTACGCGGGCAAGATTGCTTCCGCCAAATTCTTCATGAATGACGCCGTGACCACCGTCAAGGCGCGCTGCGAAGCCATCAAGGCCAACGACAAATCCGCGATGGAAATGGTTGACCTCGCATTCACCGTCTAAACTACGAATCGGTGGAGCAGCATAACTTGTTCCATCCGGCTGTTCATTCAAAAAGGGGCTGCGAAATTCGCAGCCCCTTTTTTTCAGCATGGATGCCCGACAGACAACTTCGGGCATGACGGATCGGGGGTTGTCATTCTTCTTTTCTGCAAGAAAACAATACCAAAATTATCTGATGATAGGGTATAATGACGCAAAACACACAAAGGGGACAGTCATGAAAAAAGAATATAAGGCGATAGTAAAACAGGAAGGGGATTGGTGGATTGGCTGGATTGAGGGAGTGCCTGGCGTTAACTGTCAGGAACGAACTCATGATGAATTAATATCAAGCCTTCGGATTACCTTAAAAGAGGCTCTTGAATTTAACCGTCAAGATGCGCTTGCCGCAATAAGATCCGGGTATCAGGAAGAAAAAATCGCCATATGAAACGAAATGACCTGCTGAAGCATTTGCGATCACAAGGATGTGAATTTCTCAGAGAAGGGGGCAATCATTCGTGGTGGTGGAATCCGTCTCTTAACAAGCGCTCATCCGTGCCGCGGCATAACGAAATCAATGATCATCTTGTCCGAAAAATATTCAAAGATCTTGGTATAAAATCATTGAAGTAATCCCGTTGCATCAAGTGCATTAAACGTCCGCATGCCGGTAGAAACCGGATTTTCCATTAAAAAGTCATACATTATTTCCCCGGACCGCTCGCCACGTTTCACTCGCTGCTTTTATTGATCTTCTCGATACCGGCCGCGGCCTGACGAAGCAGTGCGGCGATTTCTGCCTGGCGGGATGCGGGCAGGGATTGAAGCTTCCCCATTCCGACGGTCATATCGTCCAGCATCCTCTGCAAATCGGCCACAAGCGGCGGAAGCCCCGCGTCGGGCGCGACGCCTTCGGGCGGCGGAATTTCCTGCGCGGGGACGCCCGGTTTCAGCAGGATTTCTTCCAGATACTCCGGCACGACCACGGACAGGCCCAATTTTTCCCGGATCAGACCCGCCAGGTGTTCCTGGGCGGAGTATTCGCCGTGAACCAGAAAGACCTGCGTGGCGGCGGACCGGACGCCCGCCAGCCAGTCCAGAAGCTGGTCCCTGCCCGCGTGCGCGGAAAAGCCGTTGATCGTGAAAATCCGGGCCGCCACCGCGATGTCTTCATTGAAGATGCGGATTTTTTGCGCGCCGTCGACGATCTTTCTGCCCGGCGTGCCCTGGGCCTGGAAGCCGACAAAGACAATGCTCGCGCCCGGTTTCCACAGGTTGTGGCGCAGGTGGTGCTTGATGCGCCCCGCGTTGCACATGCCGCTTGCGGAAATTACAATCGCCGCTTCCTTCGTTTCGTTGATCCGGATGGAATCCGCCGTGGAGGCGGACATCTTCAGGTTGGGCAGACCGAACGGGTCCTCGCCGTTTTTCAGCAGGTCCTGCGTTTCCCTGTCGAGGTAGTCATGATGGCGGCGGAAAATTTCCGTCGCCTTGATGGCCAGCGGACTGTCCAGATAAACCGGCATGTCCTTGGGCAGCCGGCCTGCGCGCAAAAGCAGATGCAGCGAGTAGAGAATCTCCTGCGTTCTTTCCACCGCGAACGCCGGGATGACGACTTTTTCGCCGTTGGCGTAACTGTAGGCGACGGCCTCGGCCAGTTCGTCCAGGCTTTCCTGTTCGCCCCTGTGGTTGCGGTTGCCGTAGGTCGATTCCATGAACAGAAAATCCGGCTGCACAACGGCGCAGGTGTCCTTCATCAGGAGCTGGTTGGGGCGGCCGATGTCGCCGGAGAAAATCAGCTTCATCTCCGCGCCGTTTTCCTCGACAAACACCTCCACCATGGCCGAGCCCAGAATGTGGCCCGCGTCCTGGAAGCGGACGCGAACGCCGGGGGCGGGGCTGAACATCTCGCCGTAGTCGCGCGTCCGGACCAGGGGGGCCACCGCCTCCGCGTCTTTGGCGGTGTAAAGGGCGAGCGCGTCCGCTTTGGCGCCTCTGCGCCGCAGCCGCTTGTTTTTCCCCTCCGCCTCCACCTCCTGGATGTGCGCGCTGTCCAGCAGCAGGATATTCATGAGATCGGCCGTCGGCGCCGTGGTGTAAACCGGCCCGCGAAAACCGTTGGCGGTCATGCGCGGCAGCAGTCCGGAATGATCGATGTGCGCGTGGGTGATCAGGAAGAAATCCATCCGCGCCGGATCATAAGGCGCGACGTCCAGATTGCGTCTTTCGACGGAATCCGAGCCCTGATGCATACCGCAGTCAACGGCAAACCGCGCCGTTGCCGTTTCAACGACAAAACACGATCCCGTGACCGTTCTCGCGGCCCCGAGAAATTTGATTTTCATAAAGAATCCTTAAATCTCTACGGGTCATATTCCCCGAAGCTTGCTGCGGGGTAGTTCATTTCAGGCGATAGGTAACAGGTAACAGGTAACAGGTAACAGGTAACAGGTAACAGGTAACAGGTAACAATCCCATCTTGACGGCCTCGCAAAAGTCAATTTCGCACTCTTTTCGTTATATCGGCCTCTTTTCGTCATACCGGCGAAAGCCGGTATCCAGTAATTACAGTTGGTTATGGGCCCCGGCCTACGCCGGGGTGACGGTTTGGGTTACTTTTTACCAGTTCATCAATTCTTCAGTATCTCAAAAAATCCCCCTGAATCCCCCTTTAAAAAAGGGGGACCTTCCAATTCTCCCTCCTTTTCTAAAGGAGGGCCGGGGAGGATTTTAAGGGGGACTTGCCAGATTCTTTCCGATTACCACCGCATCGACCCCTCTTTTCCAAAGAACCACCGATCCGGTCCCCCTCTTTTCTAAAGAGGGGTTAGGGGAGATTTTACTGAAATCAATCTTTATGGCCCGTCGCCTTAATTGTTACGCTTTTCCCAGTTTTTTCAGCCTCTTGGCTTCCTTTTTCTCTTTAAGGGATTTGCCCGGTTTCTTCTTGCCGTCTTTTTTCACATCCTTGGATTTTGACATGGTTCCATCCTCCGTTTCTTCCCCTGGGGAATCATTGATAGTTTCATACCGGAACCCGAAAGGACTCTGATTATGCTTGCCGTCTGATAATGTCAGCCAATGACCGTAGAGCCTGATTTACAGAGTCGTGATCAGGGAATATCCCGGCTACGTCCGGCTCGATGACGACAACATTGGTGCTTTGAGCGTAGCGTTTCGCATATTTTCACCGGACAGCGGTCCTGAAATCGTATTCTTCAAGTCGAACAAAAGCATTTACCGTTCATTCCCCGGCAATAAGTCATCAACATGATCTTGTTGTTTTTTAGTTTAAATATGGGCAAAAGTCAATAGCGCCTCACACCACCTGTAGCGGCGATTTATAAAAGGGTAAACTCGAGAAACTTACTCAGGTGCAGCTGTTAACCCGCAAGCCGCCGGTCGACAGGACAAGGCAATCCATCGTATCTCGGTTATGCGTTTTTTTGATAATGTGAAGCGTACCAGTCCACTACTTCTCGTATCATTTTTTGGTACGATGTCTTCTGTGTTCGGGCCTGTTCTTTGAAAAAGTTTATACTTGATTTCTTTAAAGATAGCGTAACTTTAACATTATCTTCTTTCAGCACGAGCTTATCCGGCGGTGGCAGAAAGTCATCAACGATTTTCAGCTCGCCCATAGGTTCATCAGAGTATTTTATTTTTGTCTTCATAGATTTTCTTTCCTTTCCTCCAATAACCTGCGCCATAGATTCGAATTACGTTGCTGCGGTATGTAAACCTTACCGTTAAAATGCCTTCATCGACAAGGCCCATGCAATAATAGCGATCTTCTTCAGTGCTATGGGTAATGTCTTCCACGATAACACGGTGGGGATCAAGAAAAGCCCTTTGTGCGGTCAGAAAAGAAATTCCATGATTGGATTGATTCTCTTCATTCTTTGCTTCATCCCATTCGAAGGCTGCCTTCTGCATGAGTAGACTATACCAGACGGGTGTTATTTTGCAATAGAATGGTAGGGAAATATGTATGGCTGGCCGCTGAAAGCTTAACTCTCTCGTCGCTTTTCCTTCAGTCTAATTTTCCCATGTGTGTCAAAAAAACCACAAAAATGGCCCAGAGAAGAGATTTTCCGGGAAGCTGTCGTCTTTATCGCAACAGTTGTGGTAAAAAATAAAGCACTCCGAAAAAGGTCTTTACCCTGCATCTATCGGACAAAATCAAGAAAATTGATAAACTCGTAGCAAGTAACCCAAGCCGTCACCCCGGCGAATACCCTAAAGGGCACAAGTACCGGGGTCCATAACCAACTGTAAATACTGAATACCGGCCCCCCGACTTCTCGAGGGCAGGCTTTCGCCGGTATGACGAAAAGGCGGCGAGATTGACTTTTCACAAGACCGTTCAGATTAAACCGATGCATATTTTCATCCGTTTAAGAAGTTTTTTGTTGGGGGCCGGGCGGCCCCCGGTCCTGTTTCGGGGCATTATCTTAAAATATGGCATTGGTGTTGCTTGTAAGAGGGGCGAGTCGGGCGATTCAACGTCGGGAAATAACTCTTGACAATAACGAAGCGCCGGGCTAGTTTCACGCAGCATATTTGGCGGCACCGGTGTAAGGGGCGAAAAATATGCTGCGGAGGTTGGGGTTGCCTTTTTTCAAGAAATGCCCGTTTCAGGAAAAAAGGCGGAAATTTTTTGACTCTAGAAATTTCAAGGAGGAAAAAATGAAGAGATTTTGGTTGGTTTTGCTGTCACTGGGGTTGATTGTCGCCTTCAGCACGTCAGCGATGGCCCTGGACGTAAAGTTCAGCGGCGAGTATTACGCGGCAGGCATGTATCTGGATAAAACAAACCTTACAAAAAGCGCGACGAATGGAGATCCCAGCACGGCTTTCTATTTCCAGAGACTCCGTCTGGGGACGCAGTTTGTCGTTTCTCCGGGCCTCAGCCTTAATGTCCGCGCGGACATCATGGAAAGAGCCTGGGGCGCAGCGAGAACAGCTGTATTCGGAGGCGCGCTGGACACCCAGTCCGCCGGTACCAGAGAGGAAAATGAAAACATCGCTTTCGACCTGCTCTATGTGAGCTATGCTTCCCCGATCGGTCTGTTCGGCGTTGGTTACCAGATTGACGGAGTGTGGGGCACCGCTTTCGGCGACACCGCCATGCCCACGCCGAAAATCACTTATGTTTTGCCCATAGGTTCATTTGCAATTGGTTTACAGACGGGGAAAGTCCCCAACGGCGAACGCAGCTTTGGAACATTTGCCGGCAGCGTTCCCCTTGCGGCTGACAGGGACGACAGTTTCTACACGGCGTTTGTCCGTTATGCCTGGAAGGAAGGCGATGCCGGATTCCTGGTCAAGCACATTCGTTCTGCAGAGAACAGGAATGCTATAGGCGATGTTTTGGGCGGGTTGATCCCTGCTTTGGCTACAACTGGTTATCAGATTAAACAGTATGCTTTTGTTCCGTATGTCAAAGCCAAGTTTGGTCCGGTCGCCTTACAGGCGGAATTGACCTATGCGACGGGAAAAGTGGAATGGGACGGTGCCCCTAGTCTGATTCCTGGGCCGCCCTTTGGTCCTGGTCCTCAACAGGATCAAGATATAAACGCCATGAGCGGCTGGATCGATGCGACGGCGGACTTCGGTATGTTCTACGCGGGCGGCACGTTCGCTTATGTGTCGGGTGATGACGAAGGCACCGCTGACAAACTGGAAGGCGGCTTAAGCGGCGGCCTTGACTGGAATCCCTGTTTGATCATGTTCAACGGTGATCTGAATTACTGGGTGGGGAACCTTAACGGTTACGGAACCACCACCACCACGATGGGCGGTGCGCTGACCAACGCCTATTTCCTCCAGGCGCGCGCCGGTGTCCGGCCGATCGACAAGCTGGATATCGCTCTTTCCTTGTCCTGGGCAACTGCTGATAAGACCCTGGGAGGCCTTTACACTGAAAGGGATATGGGTACGGAAATCGACCTGACGGCCACTTACAAAATCACCAATAACCTGTCCTACATGCTGGGCGGCGGTTACTGGATGGTGGGTGATTACTTCAAGGGCGATGCCGTCATCAACAACGACCTGCAGGATAATTTGCTGATCCTCAACAAGCTGACGCTGACCTTCTAGCGGAAGCTGAAGAAAAAAGACTGAAGGCTGAAGTCTGAAGACCGAAGTCTGAAGTCGAAAGTTAAAACGAGCCCGGCGGGGAAACCCGCCGGGCTTTTTTTAATCTCTACGGGTCATATTCCCCGAAGCTTGCTTCGTTCCTCGCAGGTTTGGATACCCCGCAGCTTGCTGCGGGGTAGTTCACTTTGCGGGAAACAGCCGCGATAACCTAACCTGAAGGTCACGCGAGGGGGCAGAAGGCAGGAGTCAGGAGTCAGAAGTCAGGAGACAGGAGACAGGAGACAAGTCCCCCTTTTGTAAAGGGGGATTCAGGGGGATTTTTTGAGAGGTTGCAAGAATTGATTTCAGCAAAATCTCCCCTAACCCCTCTTTAGAAAAGAGGGGGACTGGATCGGTGGCTCTTTGGAAAAGAGGGGGCGAATTGGAAAGTCCCCCTTTCCTAAAGGGGGATTCAGGGGGATTTGGACGAAGGCCAAGGCAAGTCCCCCTTTTTTAAAGGGGGATTCAGGGGGATTTTTTGAGGATGGTAAAATGTAGGGAACGGTTTTCAAACCGTTCCACAAGGTGGACGATGACTTACGAATCTTATTCATCTTTGATTGATAAGAAAGGGTTTACCGTCTTCAGCTCTGGAATCCGCTCAAAATCCGCCACATCTCTTGTCATCAAGGGAAGTTTGGCATACAGAGCCGTTGCTGCAATAATGGCGTCGGGAAGTTTAATGAGGAATTTCTGGCGAAAACCAATACATTGACGAATTATATCTTCATTAAGTGGTATCTCTGAGACGGATTGAAGCAACGCTGCTGTAGAATTAAGGGATTCTGGAGAATG
>JAAZHX010000126.1 GCA_012510495.1 Smithella sp. | reverse complement strand
TCTTCTCTCCCGTAAGTAAATCTTATCCGGATTTCAACACAGGTCGATCTTACGAATGTCTCTAATTTGCTTGCTCTTTTCTATTAGATTCTCTATTGCTACGCAATAGAATTTTTATCCTATTGCGGATTCTGGGTTTATACGGGGAAAAGCAGGCGCCGGCCGGTGTCCTGCTCATTTTTTCCGATGGCAGGGACAACATTTGTCAATTCCCGTTTTCACCGCATCGGAAGCGGATCTCTCTGATGCCGACGCGTCCGATGACGCTGCCCATCGGCAGGAGGGATATCCAGTCGGGGCCCTCCACCAGCTTGATATGGGTTGCGTCCACGGGAATCTGGTTGAAGGTCGCATCCACGGGAATCCAGTCGTCCACAAAGCTTTCCGCCCACGCGTGATACAAAAACCCCATGTCTTCCATATAAACGATGCCGCCGGCCAGCCGCGTGGGGATTCCCAGCGCCCTGGCCATGGCCGTGTAAAGCAGGGTGTGGGCCTGGCATTCTCCCTTCCGGTTGTGAAGGACCTCCAGCGCCGAGAAAGAATCCACCGGCTCATCCTTGATTTCATTCGCTACCCAGGAGGTTAAGCGTTCGACCTTCTCGCGGGGCGTTTGGGTGCTTGCGACTGCTTTCCGGGCTGTCTCGATAATTTCCGGATGATCGCTTTCGATGTGGTGGGAAGGTGCGAGGAAAAGGTAGCGGTCCTTTGCGTTCAACGCCTGACGGGGCGCATCCGGAACGACGGGAGCCGCTTTGCGGATGCGGTAGAGCCAAACCGTCTTTTTGTCCTGTTGTTGCGGAGAAACGTTTTGTCGGGGACTTTGCAGGGGAGACAGGATGTTTTCCGGGATTTCAACGGTTGCTTCCAGAAAATCGGCTTTGCGGGGACAGGTAATAGGTTTGTCCGTCCGGATGAGGCTGAAGTCATAAATCAAATCTTTTTTGCTCATGCTCGCTTCCGCCAGAAAGTTCTTTGCGCCCTTTTCGCTTTCCTTGAACGTGATCAGGACGCCTCCCATGCCGCGCTCGAAGACCGTCTCTCCCTGAAGGTTGATCCAGCTTTCCACGACGTGCCCCGACATCCGCGTTTCGACTTTGAAAGAGGGTTCTATCCCGAGCCGGCGGCTTTCTTCAAAGGCAACGACCGACTGGGATACATCGACAATCGACTGCGTCTGCGGGTCATAGACCGGATAGGCATAATCGGCGCCGGTCTTCATCCCCCGGAAAACGGGATAAAGGTTGATTCCGCCTGACGGATACAGCGGAGATGAAATCTTCGTTTCGGAGGTCTTGGTTTCACGGCCCGACCGTTGAACAACCGAAAGGAGACCGTTGCGGATGCCGCCTTTGAGAGCCAGCGTTTTTTCGTCAATCGTCTGTTCATACTGAAAAGAAATCAATGAAAGATCGGGGGCCACCCGGTCCTCGCTCTTGATATGGACGGTTTTGCCCATACCTAGAAAACGGATGCGCAGACTGGCTTCGGAAAACAGCGTGTAAGCCTGCCCGCCGGCTTCCGGTTCAATTTTCAGACGGGCAAACCCCACTTTCTCGCCGTTGAAAACAAAACCGTGCCACAGCTCGAGACCGGACAGCGCCTGCAGGTCCTTACGCGCGAAAGCATCTCCCGGGACGGGTGTGAAATACTTCGGGGCGCAGGATGTCAGAAGCGTCACAAGCAGAACGGCCGGAAAAAAATATTTCAGCGGGCGCAGGGAGGAAACGAAGAAAGCCCGCAGGGGGCGAAGACATTTTCCCGGAGCTGATTTTATCAAAGAAGGAAAATCCATCACGGACACCGTCAGCATTCAAGGATCGTATCGTCGAAGGCGGCAAAGGCGGCGGGAAATTCTTTCCGGGCCGCGGTTTGCGCCTCTATTCTTTCCGGAAGGCTCCGGTAGATGCGGGCGTCAAAGTGGGTCAGCGCCAAACGCAAAGCCCCCGCTTCCCGCGCGATCCGGCCGGCCGTTTCGGGGTTGAGGTGCGGCCAGCTTTCGGAGGACTGCCCCTCTTTGTAGGCGCATTCCGTGATCAGCAGATCCGCGCCCCGCGCCAGGGCCACGGCGTTTTCACAGTAACCCGTATCCGGGCAGTAGGCGATGACTTTTGCGCCGATCTCCAGACGATACCCGAGCGTCAGTCCCGAATGGACGAGCGGCAGGGCCTCAACGGGGAAGGGGAGTGAAGCCGCTTCGTCGGGCAGTTCGCGCACGTTTGCCGGATAGGGCAGGGCCTCCAGCGCGACAGTGAAAGGCGCATTTACGAATGTTTCAAGAACAGCCCGGCCGCCTTCCGGACAGCAGAGCGTCAGTCCGCCGGAAAGCGAAAATTTGGTCAGGGTATGGAGGCCCGCAACGTGATCCAGATGAAAGTGGCTGAGAAAAAGGAACACGGGTCTTGCGTCGCCGGGCTGCACATATCGATCCAGCTTGGCAAGCCCGTAGCCCGCGTCCAGAACAACGACCGCCTTGGGAGTCGCAATCAGGGTGCAGATCGTGTTCCCCGTGTCCGTGTCATACCAGCCGTTGGTGCCTAAGAAGACAACGTTCATCACTGGTTTTTCCCGGCTTTACAGCAGGATTTCAATATCCGAAATCGGATACGCCATGCAGGGATGAATATATCCGAAGGTTCTGTCGGATTTTCTCAGCTTGACGCCGTTGGGCTGATATACTTTTCCGGAAAGCAGTTTTGTCCGACAGAGGCTGCATTCCCCGGAGCGGCACAGCGCGGGAATGGCAAGCCCCGCCCTTTCCAGTGAAATCATGAGCGGCTCCACGGCGGCTGCGCGGATGGATTTCTTCCCTTTGACGGCAACCTGGAAAACGTCGCCGGCTTTCACGTTTTCCGGCCAACCGGGGTACGAAACAATATTTTTCGGTGCGCCCATGACTTCGACCCTTGTTTTTCTCGCGGGAATCGACAGCTTTTCGAGTTGCGGCAGACAGAAGTGATACATGGCTTCCGGCCCGCAGACAAAGAATGTCCAGTCCGTTCCTTCGAGCTTTTTCCCGATCAGGCTGGCGTCGATGAATCCCCGGCATCCGCTGAACGAAGGAGCGGGTTCGGACACGACCAGGTCCCACGTGAAGTTCTTGTGGACTTCGGCAATCCGTTTGATTTCCTGCCGGTAAATCACATCCTCCTCCACGCGGCTGCCGTAAAACAGATGCAGCCTGCGGTCCAGGTTCCGGTCCGCCATCTCACGGATCATGCTCATGAAAGGCGTGATGCCGCTGCCGCCCGCAATGAACGCCAGCCGCCGCCCGTGGAAAAGCGGATTGTAGTGGAAGTTTCCTGCAGGCGATGAGGCTTGCAGCCGGTCGCCGGGTTTCAGTTCATCCAGCAGAACACTGGACACGAATCCGTCTTCCACCCGCCGGACCGTGATTTCGTAATAGCCGGTCTGCGTGGGAGAGGACGCGATGCTGTATGGCCTGCTGGTTCTGACGCCGCCTGCCTCCAGGAAAATATTGATGTACTGGCCGGACTGAAACGGCGGCAGAGCGCCGTTGGCGCTCACCAGTTTGAAGGATTTCGCGCTCGCGGTTTGCTCCCCGATTTCCGACACGATCAGATCGAGCCTTTGCGGGTGGAGCGAATCGATGATCTTTTGCACTTCTCCCTTTCTGGAGGGATAGTCGAATCCGTACTTTTCGAGAATCGTATTGTCCCGGATGATTTCATCGTATCCGGCTGCTTGTTGCATGATTTCTTTTCTGGTCATCGTTTCCCCCTTTACTGCCTTTTCAGAAGTCGTGAGATCTGCCGGGCCGAGGAAGCGCCCGACTGAAGCGTCGGCTGAAAGCCGCCGGAGCCGTTCCATGCGCCCGTGAAATACAGCCCCTCGATCGCCGACTTGGAATCGACAAAGAGGCTTGTCTCCCGCGTGAAGTGTTCCGACCCGTAGATCGAACCGCCCGGATGCCCGAGATAGCGCATGTGCGTCAGCGGCGTTGCCGGCTCGGCCTCTTCCAGATGCTTCCGGAGGTCGGGGAAAACTTTCTCGGCCAGGTCGATCAATTTTTCAGCGAAGCGGTATTTCGTGTCGTAGTATTTCGACGGGGGCACGCTCATCCAGGGCTGCGCGTACTGGAGCGTGACCAGAGACGCCTGGCAGGCGCCCCGGGGTGAAAAGTCCGGATCGTCAACATCGTAGCAGGACAGCAGGGAGAACTCCGCCCCGTCCAGCGTTTTCATTTTGCCGTGGGCGTAATTCGCGTCCGATGTGTTGCAGATGAAGTTGGTGGCCTTTTCGATTCCCATCTCCGAAGGATCGCAGTCGAAGCCCATGTACAGCGTGAAGGCCGACAGTCCGACGGTGCGGGCGTTGAGCTTTTTCAGCTCGTCTGCCGGACAGTATTCTGCCCCGATCATGTCGATGAGCGTGGGAATCGGGCCGGCGTTGGAAACCACGAATTTTGTCGAAATTTCATCCCCGTCCTCCGTGACGACGGCGACGACTTTTCCGTTCTTAACCCGGATCTTTTTCGCCGCGCAGTTGAATCGCGCGTCCCCGCCGAAGCGGAGAAAGGCATCGCAGATCGCGTTGGACATCGCCTGCGATCCGCCCTTCATGTGCCAGGGTTTGAACTCGATGTATGCCCAGATGATCATGGCCAGTTCCATGAAACTCAGCCTGCAGGGCGGCAGACCCGCATAGCCCCAGTAAATCGTCACGGCGGTCTGCAGCAGGGGGTTTTTGAGGTATTCGTCCAGAATACCCTGGGAGTTTTGCAGCGCCAGTTTGAAAAAGAGCGGGTATTTTTCGGGACTGGCCTCCGGATCATGGATAAACAGCACGTTCACCAGTTCGTTGCAGAACGCATAGAGAAGGTCAAAAAACTTTTGAATCCCTTCCTTTTCCGCCGGAAATTTTTCTATCAGCGTTTCGATGACCGCCTGTCTGTCGGCTTTCAGATGGATGTCCATCTGGCCGGGGATGACAACCCGGTAGAGGTTTTTTTGCTGGATAAAATCGATTTTATCCAGCACGCCCAGTTCGCCAAGCAGCCCCCTCAAAGGCCCGGGAAATTCGGGAAGTCCCATGCCGCTCAACTGGTGAAGCGCAATTTCGAACTCGAATCTGCCTCTCACGAAGCTCGTCGCGCATCCGCCCGGGACATTGTGCCTTTCGAGCAGCAGGGTTTTGTGCCCTCTCCGGGCAAGTCCGGCCGCAGCCGTCAGCCCGCCGTTGCCGGCGCCTATCACCACTACATCATAATCAGACATACATCCTCTCCTCTCCGGAAGTATTTCAGAAAGAATTTTTTACCGCCAACTCGCCTTACCCATTTTGTCATACCGGCGCTTATAGTTTTTCCGTTTGCGCCGGTCATTCCCTGTTTCTTCTGTTTTACCGATTCACTCCGTCGGAGTATTTTAATTGCAGAGCGTGAATGTCCGGAATGCCGCTGCGGCCGCCCATTTGTTCGCTCACCCGCGCGGCCGCCCAGGCGCCCAGGTCAAGGCATTTTTCCGCGCTCCACCCGTGAAGGATTCCGTGAATCAAGCCCGCGTGAAAAACGTCGCCGCAGCCCGTTGTGTCGATTGCCCGGGCCGGATAAGCTTCTTTTTCAATGAAGCGTCCGTCAACCAGGGCCACATACCCTCTCTTGCCCAGCGTTACGCCCGGCAGACGAACGCCTATGCCGGCGAGTTTGCGGCAGCTTTCGGCGGGCGTTTCGGCAAAAGCGTTGGAGAATACTTCCGATGTGACAAAGCAGTCGCTCATTTTTGCCAGCTCCAGCATGCCGTCGCGCAGGGTCCCCGCGTCCACAATGACGGGAATCCCCGCTTCCTTTGCCTTGCGGCAGGCGAAAAGCGAGGCCTCGGTAAACAGCCCGTCGGTATGCAGCGCCTGGCTCGCAAGCAGGATGCCGGTGTTGATTTCTTCCGGACGGAGCGGTTCTCCCGTGGGCATCTGGTAAAAGATCGTCCGACGGGCCAGCGCCGGTTCACTGGCGATAAACGCGAACTGGGACTGATGCTTTTCCCGGATTTGAAGGCCGGACGTGTCGATTCCTTCGGCGTCCAGCAGCGCCCTGATTTGTGTTCCGAAACCGTCGTCGCCCAGGACACCGGCGATGTGGCAGCGGGCGCCCCAGCGTTTCAGCGCGACCAGCGCCGTGGCGGCGGGTCCGCCGCCCTGCAAAATCAGGTT
The DNA here is from genome assembly GCA_012510495.1 of Smithella sp. Classification (GTDB taxonomy): domain Bacteria; phylum Desulfobacterota; class Syntrophia; order Syntrophales; family Smithellaceae; genus UBA8904. The sequence goes on along the minus strand of JAAZHX010000126.1, from coordinate 9,378 downwards.
GGTGAATTCACATTTCACATCCGGAGGGGGATAAGCCGCAACCAGACCAAGATGATCCAGCGAGCATTGGCCGATCCCGAAAACAAGAGGATTGGATTTCAAGCGGTAAACTCCTTTGCGCAATGTGCCATTTTCATTTGGCTGGTCAATAACATGCCTGCGTCCAAAAGTAAAAATGAAAAACAGGCGCGTCAAATTGAAGAAAAGCGGAAGGACAGGGCACACGGAAGAAAGGGTTGCAAACCCTTGTTCCAGCAAAAAAAATATTGATAAGTCTTTCCATTGGTTATATTAATCTCTACGGGTCAATTCCCCGAAGCTTGCTTCGAATAGATGCTTGTGAGATATTGTCCATATGAGCGAGTATATTCATAAGAGCCATAACGTATCGGTTCTATTGTACCATCTGGTATGTCCAGCGAAGTATCGACGCGTGGTGTTTACGGATGAGGTCGATAAGGAGTTGCGGGACGTCTGCTTGGAGATATCGAAGCGTTACGCAATAAAGTTTTTGGAGATAGGGACGGATATTGATCACGTTCATTTCTTGGTTCAGACCGTTTCAATGTATAGCCCGAGGAAGGTTATTCAGACGATCAAGAGCATAACGGCCAGAGAGATCTTCATCCGTGTGCCGTCGGTAAAGAAAGCTTTGTGGGGCGGTGAGTTTTGGTCGAAGGGGTATTTCATCAACACAGTTGGCCAGTTTGGCAATGAGAAGAGCATTACGGAATATGTGAAGAAGCAAGGACGAGAAAAGGAGTATAAGAAATTGCATAGTCAGCAACTCGAGTTACTCGGTTTTGATACCCCGTAGCTTGCTGCGGGGTAGTTCATCAAAGGGGAGTGCAAGACATGGCAATAACGGCGGCGGATATTTTTAAATCGGTGGAGGACATCCGGGCCCAGAGCCCGCTGATCCACAACATCACCAATTACGTGGTCATGAACAACACGGCCAACGCGCTTCTGGCGATCGGCGCATCGCCGGTCATGATCCATGCGGAAGAAGAAGTGGAAGACATGGCGGCGATGGCCGGTGCGCTGGTGATCAATATCGGGACGCTCAGCGCCCCGTGGGTCCGGGGCATGTTCAAGGCGTTTGCCAAAGCCACGTCCAGTGGGGTTCCGGTGGTGATCGATCCGGTCGGTGCAGGGGCGACGCCTTATCGAACCGGCACGGTTTGGGATCTGATCCGCGCCGGCCGGCCGACGATTATCCGGGGCAACGCCTCCGAAATTCTGGCGCTGACAGATAACCGCCTGAAAACGAAGGGTGTGGACAGCATCGCCGCATCCGATGATGCGCTTTACGCCGCGCGGAGCATCAGCAAAACCTGTCGGTGCGCGGTGTGCGTCAGCGGCGCTGTTGATTATGTTGTAGAAGAAGAGCGTCTGGTTAAAATAGCCAACGGCCATCCGATGATGCCGAGAGTTACGGGCCTGGGCTGCACGGCCAGTGCGCTTTGCGGAGTTTTTGCGGCGGTGGAGAGGGATCCGCTGATGGCGACGGCCAAAGCCATGGCGGTCATGGGCATTGCCGGAGAGATCGCCGCCGAACAATCGCCCGGACCCGGCTCGCTCCAGATGCATTTGATCGACGCGCTTTACCGTTTGACGAAAGAGGATATTGAGCGCCGTCTGAAAGTGGAGGGATAGCGGTGCGCGGCATCTATCTGGTGACGAACCGCGGGTTGTGCCGCGGCAGGCTGCTTCTGGACGTGGTGGCAGAGGCGGTCAAAGGCGGCGTGGCCTGCGTGCAACTGCGTGAAAAGGAGACGCCGACGCGCGCTTTTGTGGAGGAAGCCCTTGCCGTGAAGAATATCCTTGCTCCCCATCGGATTCCCCTGATGATCAATGACCGGATCGATGTGGCGCTGGCCTGCGGCGCGGACGGCGTCCATATTGGCCAGGAAGATATGCCGTATGAAACGGCCCGTCGCCTGCTGGGGCCGAAAGCGATTATCGGTCTGTCGGTGGAAACGTGGGAAGACGTGGAGGCGGCTCAGAAGCTGGAAGTGGATTACATCGGCGTCAGCCCCGTTTTTGCCACGCCGACCAAAACCGATACGAAAGAGCCGTGGGGACTCGAAGGGCTCAGAAAAGTCAAGGCGTTCAGCCGCCATCCCCTGACGGCCATCGGAGGAATCAGTGAAGCAAACGCCCGGGAAGTGACCGAAGCCGGTGCGGATTGCCTGGCCGTGGTTTCGGCGATTTGCAGCGCCGAAAATCCGGCCGGGGCGACCGCGAGACTGAAACATGTCTTTGATGAGGCGCTGCGCCGTCGGGATCGGCGGGTGAGCCGGGATATTTCCTTTTGATTTTTGAGGCGGATGGTGTATCTTATTCGGGCTGCATAACATTTTTATCAAAGGAGCGCCCGTCGTTGATGAATCAAAAAATCGATCAAGTTGCAAAGCTGGCGGCGAAAGCCGGGAAAATTGTTGTTTTCACCGGAGCAGGCATCAGCACGGAGTCCGGCATCCCTGATTTTCGCGGTCCCGGAGGACTCTGGACCAAATACGATCCGGACGACTTCACCATCGATAAATTTCTGGGGTCTCATGCAACGCGCCGGAAAATGTGGCAGCGCTTGCGGGAAGGCGGTCTGATGGAAGACGCACAGCCCAACGCGGCGCATTATGCCGTCGTGGAGCTGGAGAAGATGGGCAAACTCCTGTCGTTGGTTACGCAGAATGTGGACAATCTGCACCAGAAGGCGGGAAGCGCCTCCGCGCTCATCCGGGAATTGCACGGCAATATGCAGCGGCTGGTATGCCTGAATTGCAGAGAAAGTTATCCGGTTTCTGTGGTCAAGGAAAAGTACGCCGGCTCCGACGACGTGCCGTCCTGCGATTACTGCCGGGGCATCCTCAAACCGGACGTGATTTTCTTTGGAGAAGCCCTTCCGCAGCAGATCCTGGCGCAGGCGATGCAGGAAGCGGAAAGCTGCGATTTGATGATCGTGATCGGCTCCTCGCTCGTTGTGTATCCCGCGGCTTATGTGCCGGTTCATGCCAGGCAGTCGGGGGCGGATCTGGTGATCATCAACCGCGGCGAAACCGAACAGGATCATTTGGCCGCCGTCCGCATTGACGCCCCGGCAGGAGAGACCATGACGAAAATATTGAATAGACTTCAGTCTTCGGCCTAACCGCCTAAGGATTCTTATGTGCCTGATTCTCTTTGCCTATAATATTCATCCATCCTACCGATTGATCCTGGCGGCCAACCGCGACGAATTCTACGACAGACCTTCCGCACCTGCGGATTTCTGGACCAGTCATCCGCAGGTGCTGGCGGGAAAAGATCTGAAAGAAAAAGGGACATGGCTGGGCGTCACCCTGGAAGGCAAATTCGCCGCCATTACCAATTATCGCGACCCCGCTTCCTGGAAAGCGGACGCGCCGTCCCGCGGCAAGCTGGTCAGCCGGTATCTGACCGGATCGGCCGGTCCTGAAAAATATCTCCGAAATGTCGTCAAAAAAGCCGGCGTTTACAATGGATTTAACCTTCTTGCGGGCGACGGTGAGGACCTCTTTGTGTTTTCCAACCGCGGCGATCTGCAAAAACTTTCGGCCGGAATTTACGGTTTGAGCAATGAACTCCTCGATACGCCCTGGCCCAAGGTTCAACGGGGAAAAAAATTACTGAAAAAATCCCTGGCCCAAAAAGGAAAAGAACTGGAAGAGACGCTCTTTGAGCTTCTTTCGGACCGGCTTGCCCCCCCCGACCGGAATCTGCCGGAAACGGGCATCGGCCTCGAATGGGAGAGGTTGCTGGCGACGATGTTTATCAAAAGCCCCGTCTATGGCACACGCTCTTCAACACTGCTGCTCATCGGGAAGAACAGGCGGGTTACGCTGATCGAAAAGATTTACAACGGCGGGGAAGAGCCCTGGCTTACCAGCCGGTTTTCGTTTCCCGCTTACGAGCGGACATGAAAGGAGAACGCCATGAAAGTAGTTTATTCCGAAGAGTATAAGCAGGTTTACTCCTATGACCCCGCCTCCAATCCCGGAAGGATCGAATCCATCGAATTCGCCCTGGCGGGAAAAGTGAACTATGTGGAGCCGCAGCCTGCCTCGGAAGAAGAAATCCGCGCCGTGCATACGCCGAAACACATTGCCGAAGTTCGGCGCGAGGGCGTCTATGACATCGCCGCGCTGGCCGCGGGCGGGGCCATCAGGGCTGCGGAAATCGGATGCTCCGAGCCCTGTTTCGCCGTGATCCGTCCCCCTGGTCATCATGCCTCCGCCGACAGCGCTTGGGGTTTCTGCTACTTCAACAACATGGCCATTGCCCTGACCGCGCTCAAGCGGAAAAATAAAATCCAGAAAGCTTTTATTCTGGATTTTGATCTGCACGTGGGTGACGGCAACATCAATCTTCTCGGCAAAACGGGGTATGTGACGATTCTCAACCCCGCAAGCCATGACCGTAACGAATATCTGAAAACAGTCGCCAACGCTCTGAATAAAACCGACGCGGACATGATCGCTGTTTCAGCCGGCTTTGACAATCATCAAGCCGACTGGGGCGGGCTTTTGGCGACGGAGGACTACACGACCATGGGGAGGCTGGTTCGGGAAGCGGCCCGGCGCAATCAGGGCGGCTGCTTCGGCATTCTCGAAGGCGGCTACAACCACGCTGTTTTGGGGAAAAACGTCCTGGCCTTCATTGAAGGGCTGGGCGGCTAAAAGGGAAAATCCCGGCCGGTTGTGGCAGTGCCGCGGAAAGCGTTGCCGGGGTCGAGGCGGAAGGGGCGGAATGCATGTTTCAGCGTCGTTATTCTTTTGACACGCAGCCTGCAATCTCCTATACTTCACTCCAAATTCTATAGTATTATTGAAACTTATCGAGGCAGTATGACCATCATTGCGCTGATTTTATTTTATCTGTTTTTTCCCGTATTGACCGTTTTCCTAGCCAGGAAAAACGCAATCGCAAACAAGCTTGGCGCCGTCGTAATCTGTTACATTTGCGGAATCGTGATCGGCAATATCGGCGTGCTTCCCGCGAATCTTGCCCCCATCCAAAATCCCCTGATGCTGATTGCCATCAGCCTGGCTCTGCCGCTGATGTTTTTTTCCATTGACGTGCGCCGCTGGAGCAGACTCGCCGGCAAGTCGCTCCTTTCTTTCGGGTTGCAGACCCTGGCGATCCTGGTGGTGGCCGCTCTGGGTTTTTTCATCTTCCACGGCCGGGTGGGTGCAGAAACCTGGAAACTGGCCGGTATGTTTGTGGGGCTTTACACGGGCGGCACGGTGAACCTGGGCGCCATTGCCACGGCGCTGCGTACGGATTCGACGCTGTATTTGGCCGCTCACACATCCGACGTTGTCGTATCCGCGGTCTATTTGCTTTTTCTGATGACCATCGGGCAGCGGATTTTGTTGAAATTTTTACCCGCTTTCCATTCGGCCGGAGTCGCGTCGCCTGACGAAAATCCGGATTTCGATTCTTATACCGGCATTTTTGAAAAGAAAACATTTGTTCCGCTTTTGGGCGCCCTGGGGCTTTCCATGCTCATTTTTGTGGCGGGAGGCTTGTTTTTTCTTGTCTGGCATGAGGATATCGCTTTTGTTGCGGCCATCCTAACCATCTCCACATTGGGGATCGCTTTTTCGTTTGTTCCCCGGATCCGGAATATCAAGATGACCTACCAGGCAGGCAATTATTTCATCCTGATCTTCTGCCTTGTGGTAAGTTCCATGGCGGACTTTAACCGTCTTGTATCCACGGCGCCGATCATGCTTGCTTATGTTACGTTCACCATAGTCCTGTGCCTTGCGCTGCATGTAGCGCTGGCGAGGATATTCAGGATCGACGCGGACACGGTCATCATTACGTCCGTTGCGGGGATTTGTTCGCCCCCGCTCGTTCCGATGATCGCTTCGTCGCTGAAGAACAAGGAAATCGTGCTTTCCGGGGTCATGACCGGCATCATCGGCTGGGTTATCGGAACCTACCTCGGAATATCCCTGTCCTATATCCTGCGCGGAATAGGCGCTTAATCGATCAATTTCATTAGGAGAGGCTGTCATGAAGCTTTATGAATTCACGAAATCGTACCGGTTGTTTGAGGAAGCGCAGCAATACGTTCCCAACGGCATTTATGGCCCCCGCACCCCGGCCTTTCTCACCTTCGGGTCATATCCCGCCTTTATCCGGCGCGGCGAGGGATGCAGGATCTGGGATGTGGACGGAAATGAATATATCGATTACATGTGCTCCTTCGGAACCAACCTCCTGGGATTGAAACACCCGAAGATCGACGCGGCGGCGAAAAAACAATGGGAAAATGCGGACTGCTTTACGCTGCCGTCCGATCTGTGGCTTCCGCTGGCCAAAAAAATCGTGGGAACGATTCATGGCGCGGACTGGTGCGTTTTCGGAAAAAACGGCTCCGATGTGACGTCCTACGCGATCACACTGGCGAGAATCTTCACCGGGAAGCAGGACATCCTGCTGGCGCACGGATCCTACCACGGCTCCCACTTCTGGTGCCAGCCCCATGGGCAGGGGGTTCCGGAGGAATGGAAGACGCATGTCCATTATTTTGAATACAACAGCGCGGATGATCTGGAGCGCGTCGTCTCCGAGCACGAAGGCGCCGTTGCCGGAATCATGCTGACGCCGCACCGGCACGATTCCATGAGGGACCAGGAGCTGCCGGCAAAGGAATTCGTGGAGGCCGTCAACAGGCTGGCGCAAAAGCACCGGTTCGTGATCATCGTTGACGATGTCCGCTGCGGTTTTCGCCTCGAGCTGGCGGGAAGCTCCGTCCATTACGGCTTCAACGCCGATATCCAGTGCTTCGGCAAGGCGATGGCCAACGGATACGCCATTTCTGTGGCCGCCGCCCGGAAAGAAATGATGGATGCGGCCAAAACAATTTTCTTTACTGGCACGCATTACTTTTCAGGCGTTCCCTTTGCCGCGGCGCTGGCCTGCATTGACGAGATTCAGGCCGCGGGTGCCATCGAATACATCCGCAAGACGGGGATACATCTCATGGAAGGTCTGAAGCAGGCCGCAAACGCGGCGGGTTTGCAGGTCAGCGTCACCGGTCCCCCGGCGATGCCTTACATGACGTTTGCCGACGATCCTCTTTTTGAAAAGAACCGATTTTTCTGCGGTGAGGCGGCGCGGCGGGGCATCTTTTTCCACCCGCACCACAACTGGTTTGTCTGCGCCGCCATGACGGAACCGGATATTCTCAAAACGATTGACACGGCTTCCGCCTGCTTCAAGCTTACCAAAGAAAAATTCGGAGGCTGATATGAAATGGTATCACGTCGGGATCAAAGCCGCCGCGAGCGAGGCATCCGTCCAATTTTACCGGGATATTCTGGGGCTGGAAGTGATCGACCGGGTGGAAATCTGGGGAAAGCAATTTATTTTTGTGGGAAATGACACAATTTCCATCGAGATCGAACAGGCCAATCCCGGGGACACCCCATCGGATCCTTCTTCCATGACCGGGCTCAATCATTTCAGTCTGGTCGTGGAGGATATCAGGGCATTGACGGATAAAGCCCGCGAAAAAGGAGCCGACGTCCTGATGGAGCCGTTTCATCCCCGTCCCGACCGTCTCACGACCTTTGTCCGGGACCCGGACGGCGTGTTGATTCAGTTGATTCAATTCGTTTAAACGATGATGACGCCGAAAAGATGCGTGTGAGCAGGCAGGCAGTAAGAAATACGCCTGCTTGCGCGCTTGAGGGATGGTTTGAGATAAAAATTTCTCCGCTGTTTGTATTTTTCGGTGATAAATATATGAAAAGTTATGTTGACATACCTTAAGTGATTGATTATAAAAACATTGCCAATAATGCGTCAGAGAATTTTTAAGCTTTTTATTTTTTATCGGAATCAGGGCGGTTAGGCCTGATTTGACCAGGATCGATTAAACGTAAAAATTACGGTAATTTCAAGGAGAGAGATATGAAAAAATTTGTTTCATTACTTGTTGTCATGCTGGTGATGTTGCTGGTCTCCACTGGCAGCGCGCAGGTGAGGCCGGGGAGTTTTACGGTTGCGCCGACTCTGGGTTTGTACACATTTGAAGGCAACGAAGACATGGATCAGGCCCTGCCCCTGGTAGGGATGCGTTTGGGATACAACTTTAACAAATACCTCGGTGTTGAAGGCTATGTCCATTATGCCAAGACAGATAACAACTTCTGGACTCCCAAAGATAGCGTTGATTTTACGGGTTACGGTGCTGAGGTTATTTTCCACCTTCTGCCGAATTACAAGCTGGTGCCTTTCCTGGCGGCCGGTGTTGGGGGCGCGCACTATTCCTACGGTGTATTCGAGGACGACTCGGATTACGGGACGGATAATTACAAAAACAATAAATTTACCTTTGATTACGGATGCGGACTGAAGTGGTTCCTGTCGGATTGGTTCGCACTTCGCTTTGATGTTCGTCACGTCATGCCGATTGACCGGTTTCACAACAACATGCTCGTGTCCCTCGGCTTGAATTTCGCTTTTGGAGGCGCCAAAAAGACCGTCGCGGCGCCAGTTTCCGCGGCTGAGCCGGTTATGGAAGAAGTAAAACCCCAGGCGGCGGCCGAGCCGGTCGTTGAAGAAGCCAGACCCGCTGTGGCGGCAGCGCCCGCAGTGGTTGAAGAAGTCGTGAGCCCCCCGCCCAAGACCCAGGTTCGCGAAGAAATCGATGAAATGGGAAGAGCGACGCTGGAAGTCCTGTTTGATTTCGACAAGGACATCATCAAAAATAATTACACCAAGGATATCGACCATATGGCAGAGGTGATGAAAGAACATTCAGATATTAAACTTACCATCGAAGGCCATACGGACAATGTGGGCAAAGCCGCATACAACAAAAATCTTTCCCAGAGGCGCGCGGAAGCCGTGAAAAACTATATGGTCACGAAAGGCGGCATTGAAGCCGATCGTCTGAACGCCGTCGGCTACGGCCAGGAAAGACCCGTTGCTTCCAACAAGACCAGAGATGGGCGGGCGAAGAATCGACGCGTGGAAGCGGCCGTCGATTATAAAAAATAAATGAGAAAGTCTGCCGTTTAAAAGGCTTTCAGATCAAATGGAGCCCCCGCGGTTTTTTACGCGGGGGCTTTCTTTTTGGCGCGCCAGGCCGGGGAGCATTATCCCTGCGTTTCAATTACACCGCTTGCCCTTTGACGAATTGTCCCGTCTGGGCGGGGTAATGGAGAACATTGATAAATCATTGTAAATGTATTAAACCCAGAATCCGCAATAGGATAAAAATTCTATTGCGTAGCAATAGAGAATCTAATAGAAAAGAGCAAGCAAATTAGAGACATTCGTAAGATCGACCTGTGTTGAAATCCAGATAAGATTTACTTACGGGAGAGAAGATGG
>JAAZHX010000103.1 GCA_012510495.1 Smithella sp. | reverse complement strand
TGATTGAATACAGCGATGTCGCTAACAAGAAGGTCATTGCTGCGGTCATGGACAAGCTGAAACTGGACGTAGTGGAAGCACGCATTCTGACCGGTACTGATAATTTAGAAAAGGCCGCTGTTATCATAGAGTCGTGGGGATGCCCGGAAATTCTCATTACTCAATCGGACGGTGTGCTGGCCCGAGTCAACGGCAAAACCTATTATGAGAAATTCTCCAACAGTAACGTATCCGGCAGGACAGGGCGGGGCGATACCACCTTTTCCGCCTACCTCTCCCAGCGACTGGAGAAAGATGTTCCGGAATCCCTGAAGTTTGCTGCCGCCTTGGTCTCCATTAAAATGGAAACCCCCGGGCCCTTCAACGGAACATTGGAAGATGTCCTGCAAAGAATCCGAGAGAGACACTCGTGAAGCAATCCGATAGCGTGGTAACTTTAAAACATGTTTTTCAGAAGTATTTTCACATTGGCGCAGCATTAAATGTCGAACAGATCTGCGGCCAGGATCCTGAAACGATGGACTTGGTCACACGGCATTTCAGCAGTATCACGCCGGAAAACATCATGAAATGGGAAGAAATTCATCCGGAACCGAACCGGTACAATTTCGATGCTTCAGATCAATATGTCGCCTTTGGCCAAAAACACAACATGCATGTCATCGGTCACACGCTGGTCTGGTTTCATCAGACACCCGAATGGGTATTCCGGGACGACTCGGGTAAAAATCTGAGCCGGGAGGCACTTCTGGAACGGATGAAAGAGCATATCTTTACCGTCATGGGTCGGTACAAAGGGCGTATCCATGGCTGGGACGTTGTCAATGAAGCCATTTGGAAGGACGGGTCTTTCCGGCAATGCAAGTGGTTGGAGATCATTGGCGAAGACTATGTGCAAAAGGCATTCGAATTTGCGAGAGAATGTGATCCGGCTGCCGAACTTTATTACAATGAATATGATTATGAGTTTGCGCTCAAGACTGAAGGGGTTATCAAGCTCGTTAAGAATCTTCAGGCAAACGGAGTACGTGTGGACGGCGTCGGTATTCAGGGGCACTGGTTTTTGGATCACCCGACCATGGCTGTACTTGATGATTACGTTCAGGCATTAAGCCAGTTGGGTATACCATTGATGGTGACAGAACTGGATGTTGGTGTACTGCCATTCTATCCGGTTGATTCTGAAATCGTTCTTCTTTCGTCTTTTGATGCTGAAAAACAAAACGAACTCAACCCCTACCCTGACCACCTTCCGGACGCCGTCCAGCAGGATCTGGCCAGACGGTATGCGGAATTCATCTCATACTTTCTCAAGCATCACAAGCTGTTTAAGCGGATCACGTTTTGGGCGGTGCATGACGGTCAATCCTGGCGGAATTACTGGCCTATCCGTGGTCGTATGGATTATCCCATGCTGTTTGACCGAAAAGGCCGGCCCAAGCCCGCCTTCAATGCGGTCGTTGAGACGGTACAAGAATAAATCTAAGATCAAAACTCAACATGCAAAATCTTACCCCACCCCAATAAGCATTATTCAGAACCTTCCTGAAAATTCCTTTTAATTTTATTGAAATTATAGAATATTTCTAAAATGAAGAATATCCAACTCTCTGTAGAGATGAATTGTTTATTATAGCCTCAAAACCTCATCCATCTCTGAAAACTTCATCGGCTCGGACACAAGTCCATCGCTTAACCGCTCCGATATCCGTTGAAAACTACTTATTTTGCAGAAGTCTTTAATTAACTGACCTGAGATTTAGTTTACTACTGGGGCAACAAAGTGATATTCGGGCGCCACGGACGAGCCTTCCAAAGTCAATAGCCGCGTGAGCGTACCAGGCCCGATTGCTGAACTGGGGCCAACCTGTATCTGATAATTACCGGGCCTGACTTCACGTTTTCCATTTTTGCCCACGACAAGCGATAATTGGTGGGAAGTTATTGTAAAGGTTACATTTTTGCTCTGACCCGCTTTGAGCGGCACCCGCGCAAAGCCCACCAGCGTCTTGCGTGGTGTAGCTGCCAGTATCGCTTGTTCGTCGTGCGTCTGATCCGGTTGAGACGGATTCGCAAGATCGATCGCCGGAACGTCACGATTAATATAGCATTGCACAACTTCGTCACCGTCTATGCGGCTGGTATTTTTGACCTCAAACGAGATTTTCACGTCGTCATCCGTTGCGGCATTGGTTTGCGCTGTAAGATTAGAGTATTCAAACGTACTGTAGGACAGGCCATGTCCAAAGGGATACAGCACGGGTTTCGTGTTGTAACGATAGGTACGATTGTACATGGCATAATCAGTGAAAGGCGGCAGGTCCGCAGTCGCTTTATAGAACGTTACAGGCAATCTGCCTGCGGGATTGTATTTGCCGAACAGAACATCGGCCACTGCATCGCCCCGCTGCCCGGGGTACCACGCCTGAACGATAGCCGGTACATTATCGTTGGCCCAGTTCAAGGCGACAGGACTTCCGGAACAACAGACAACAACCACTGGCTTGCCACCGGCAGATTTGGTAACCGCGCGTATCAGGCCTTCCTGTACGGCAGGAAGTTCGATCGCACTACGGTCACGCATTTCACCTTCCTGGCTGCCATCAATACCCACAACCAGGACCACGGCATCGGCTTTTTTGACTAAATCAACAGCTTCCGCGTACAGGTTATTTCCGACCGTATCGGCCGGCAATCCATCCCTGGTTGGTTTGGTCCATGCAATTTGAAACAGCGGATCAGCCGCGGGATCGGCAGAAGGTGCTGAGGTAATCCCGGGCGATTCGGGAGTAGCACCAAAAGCTTGTCCACCGCCTCGACGGCCAAAACCGCCTCGTGCCCCCATACCTCCGGCAACCATTCCACGTGTAGTACCACCAAAACCACGTGTCCCCATACCTCGTCCCGCACCACTGCCGCCGGTGGTCGTAGAGTGTATGAACTCCACCAGAATGCTATATGC
>JAAZHX010000102.1 GCA_012510495.1 Smithella sp. | reverse complement strand
GAATACTATCACTGAAATTGCTTTTACGAAGGATAGAGCAGTCAGGGTCTGCGAAAGAGTGACCGTTGTAAGTACCGGAATGTGTGAAAAACCGTATATTTATGGAATAATAAAGAAAGGCGGGCATGGAATGGATTTTTCTTGACCTTGCAGTATCGAATTTTATAAAATTATAGATGTCGTTAGGTGAAAATATGTTTTTTTGCCGTTTAAATGGGAAATGTCAGTTCAATGTAACACCAAACTAAAAGGAGATTATCAGATGAATGTTAAGCCAAGAATAGCATTGATCATTGCGTATTATTGTTTGTCAACAGCAGGGGTATTTCCCGGAAAAGATGTTCTGGCTGCGGATAGAACGGTTACATCTCTAAAAAATATTGATTCACGGGCAAATAGGGTTTATCAACAGGTAAAAGTTCCCGACTTGCCCGATCAGAATTTTTGGAGGTTAGGATTAACGGTCAATGAAACAATCATGACTGATCCGAAAAAAGCCACGCGAAAGGGGATGGGAGTATCTAAGAATGAATATTAAAGAGACGAATGGATTGGATGTCAGAGCGGTTTTTATGCGCAATATCTTCTTGGGAATCCGGAACTGCCGGCGGACCTGCCTGCTGAAATGAAGCAATCTCTTGAAGAGAACTTTAAGAGGTGGGGCACAACGGAAGCGGAAGCCGAAGTAATTCTTGCCGGAAAGTTGAAGTCTTATCGCAAATCAAAGGAACGTTTTGAGAAAGGGCAAATTGATATCAGCATCGTAAACGCACCATCTCCACAGGCCGCTTTTGAATATCTAATTGTTCATGCCAGCAGCAGTACTCTGCCGGATGAAGCTATTGTTTATCAGTTCGCTGATGAATCCATAGTTAGTGATCTAGGTACAATCGGATATTTAAGCGATGCCAGAGGAAGTGATTCAATCTGTTTTATTCGCGACAATATTGCAGTGATTATTCGTGGACACGGCGAATTTGAAAGAGAAGTGGTGGACATTGCCCAAAAAATCGATACGATGTTATTACAGCAGCCGCTTCTGACGTATGAGCAGTTGCAGGCCCGTTGCCCGAAACTGCATATCGGCTCCGGCAAGAAAGCTGCGGAAACGACTGTTCCGTTTCTTGAGTATTCCGTCGAAGTTCCTTCCGGTGTTCAGGCCTGGGTGAGCGATATAAAAATAAATGATAAAGTCAGGGCTGCGCAGGATAATAAAATTCTTCTTGAAGAAAAACCCCACAAGGTTAAGATCCAAGCTACTGTCATTTCCACCGAATTGCTGGTTTCAACTTATGAAACCGAGATAGAAATCCCTGACGAAAACGAAACGGGCATACAAGAATTAGAGTTTATCGTAAGCCGTAGTTGAATTTATAAAGGAATACACATATGAAAACCTCTATATATTTATTGCTTAGCGTTGTTTTCACCATTGTAATATTGTTGATCTTATTTCTGTCAATTAATCAACGAAATGAGGATTTGCAGGTTAGGCTGCCTTCAGATATTCAGAGTGCAATTGAAGATTTTCAATCTGAAAATGCCTTGGTAACGG
>JAAZHX010000298.1 GCA_012510495.1 Smithella sp. | reverse complement strand
TTTTTTGCCGGTAGTCAGCAGGTCGCTCTCTGGAGATAGAATTCTGGTGCTGGCTTGGCAGAGAGGTTTAGAGAGCTTTTTGCGAATCTGGCGGTACATATTCGCGATTCGTTGGGGTTGCGTGGAAAAATCGTCGCCAGAATAGAACCGCAGAGAGCCGGGGAGGAAACGGCAAAAACGCCGTAAGTGTTTGATAACAGTGGGATATGAAAACGCCCGGCCAGTTGCCTGGTCGGGCGTTTCCGTTAATCGTAAACAGTGGTTTTTACGCCACTGGTTGTTTTTGGCTCCCCGAGTAGGGCTCGAACCTACGACCTAGCGGTTAACAGCCGCTCGCTCTACCAATTGAGCTATCGGGGATTGATATCTAAGCAAACTCGAAACAATTATAATGCGATAATAATGGGCAAATGTCAAGGGGGAAGATGGAAAATTTTTACGACTTTTCAAAAATGGGCGTTTTGGATGTCTTTTATTTGCCTGATTTCGGGAAAGGAACATCCGATTTTGGCGTGAAATGTAAGTGTCTCGGCGGCATGGCCATCGGTCGCCGGCCGAAACGATAGAAAACCTTCGGATCGGAAAAATGGTTGTTGAGGTATTTTGACGGGTTTGTACAATAGAACTGTATCCGTTGTAGAAAAATGCTTAAACAGAAGAAAATAATCGGTGTGCTGGGGGGGATTGGGGCCGGCAAGAGTACGGTGGCGGGGTGTTTTGCGCCGCTGGGGTGCGCGGTGGTTGAGGCCGACGGGATTGCACACGGGCTGCTTGAAGAAGCGGATGTAAAAGAGAGTATTGTCCGATTGTTCGGGGGCGGTATTTTGGATAAATCCGGCCGGGTAGATCGTGCGGCCTTGGGGCGCAAGGTCTTTTCCGATGCGGCGGCTCTGGAAAAACTCAACGCCCTGATTCATCCGCGGGTGATGGCCGAGGTGGAGCGGCAAATCGGAATTTATCAGGCCGACGGGGCAGTCCAGGCCATCGTGCTGGATGTGCCGTTGCTGGCGGAGGTGGGGCGGACGGACTTGTGCGATGTGCTGGTGTTTGTCGAAGCGGACGAGGCGATTCGGCGGCAAAGAGCGAAAGAAAATGGAAAATTTGATGAAAATGAGCTAAAAAAACGTGAAAATTTTCAAATTTCTCTGGACACGAAGCGGGAAATCGCGGATTATATCATTTATAACAATTCTGATAATTCAGATGTGGCAGAGCAAGTCGCTCAACTCTTTTCAAGCATAATGAGTCATGGTTAAGTTAAGATTGCCCGGTGTATCCTGCGTTTAATGACGCTCCTTGTTTGTAGGGCGTGCGGCGTGATTGTCCGGGGCATGGGGTTTAACATAAGGTTTCGGATTGAGAGCCGAAACGGGTAGTGACAGATACAATCCACATAACGAAGGGCGGTGCATCGGCCCTTCGTGAGGCAAATTTCCCGATAAGGCGGCAGCGGCGTTCGCTGACGTATTGAAATAGGGGTTTTTAGTACGACAATCAATTTCAGCAAGACTTTTTTAGGATTAAGGAGTCATCATGGCCAAGAAAACGGCAACAGACGGCGCGCCTGAAGTGCGTAAAAAACGTGCCTACCGCAAAAAAGACAAAACCAAAGAAACACCTCAGATGGAAATAGTTGAATCGGCCGAGGCGCCGAAAGAAGACGATACCAATAACGGCGGCGCGGCCGTGGAGGCATCCACGACCGCCGAGAAAACCGAATCGGCCGAGACCCCCAAGGAAAAAAACGATAAGCAAACCCTCGAAGAATCCATCCACGCCAAATATGAGCGGATCAAGCGGGGCAACCTGCATATCACCGACTTGCAGAACCTGGACGTGGTGGAGCTGCACAGCATCGCCCGCAAGGAAGGCATCAATGATTATATGGGGCTTGCCAAGCAGGAGTTGATCTTTCGCATCCTGAAAGAGCGTGTCCGTCAAGATGGCCTGATGTACGGCGAAGGCGTGCTGGAGATCCTGCCGGACGGCTTCGGCTTTTTGCGAAGCCCCAAGTACAGCTATATCGCCTCCCCGGACGATGTGTATG
>JAAZHX010000259.1 GCA_012510495.1 Smithella sp. | reverse complement strand
TGTCAATGCAGTCGGGATGGAAGTGGCAGTAGAGCCCCACATAGAGCGCCAGTTCATCGGCAGGCAGTCCGCAGATTACACAGAGTCCGGGGTCGACCTCGAGAGTTTTAAGTTTGTCGGTGAAAAGCTCGAGAAAGGTCTCCATCTGTTTTGCCGTACCTGAGAAAGCCGTATCTTTTGCGCGGATCGCAATGAAATTGTCGGTCATCTCATAGTCGACAAGCTTGAGCGGGAAACGCGTTTGTTCGAGCCAAGTTGTGAGTTCAATTAAATCCTCAGGTGCGATACCGGCGATCGAAGTAAAAAATGAAGTGAGCACATCATCCGTTTTTGCCGTAATACAGTAATCGTGGAATTTACCGAATACGTATTCATCCTCATTGGCGACGTGCCAATTCTGACTTGCTGCGAATTTAAGTAGCGTGTTCGAAATCATATATAACCTCCAAGGCTAACATTGACGATACAAGCCTGCCGCTATCCCGTCCGAGAAAGCGTGGGCCTGCCAAATCAAATATTATTCTACTACATCACGCTTCCTTTTGACGTGACCGGTTGCCGTGACTTGACAACTGTGCTATCATCTTCGAGGAAAACACACGGGAGAAGCTCTTCTGTTGCCCTTAAGGTAAGGGTTGGAGCGTCCCGGAGGCAAAAACAGGAGGTATTATGTCTGTCGTTTCCATGAAACAATTACTTGAGGGTGGCGTACATTTCGGTCACCAAACACGCCGTTGGAACCCGAAAATGGCTCCCTATATCTTTACGGAGCGCAACGGCATCTACATCATCGATCTGCAGAAGACGATGCGCAAAATTGAGACCGCCTATCGGTTCATCAATGAGATTTCCGCCAGAGGCGGAACGGTTCTTTTCGTCGGCACGAAGAAGCAGGCCCAAGACGCTATTCGCGAAGAAGCTGAACGTTGCGGCATGTTTTATGTCAACAACCGCTGGCTCGGCGGTACCTTGACGAACTTCCAGACGATCAGCAAGCGTATTGAAAGGCTCCACGAGCTTCGCGAGATGGAGGCGAGCAACGCTTGGGCGAATCTCCCGAAGAAAGAGATCGCTTCGCTTCGCCTCGAACTTGAAAAGCTCGAGAAGAACTTGGGCGGGATCGCCGGCATGAAGCATCTGCCGTCATGTGTTTTTATCGTCGACACGAACAAAGAACACATCGCCGTGGCGGAAGCGAGGAGACTGCGTATCCCGATCGTCGCCATCGTCGACACGAACTGCGACCCCGAAGAAGTCGATTTCGTGATTCCGGGTAATGACGACGCCATCCGCGCCATCAAGCTGATCACGGGGGCGATGGCAAATGCCGTTATTGAGGGTCGCGAGGGCTACGAGGTTCAGCAGCTTGATCCGGAGTCAGACTCTGAAGCCGAAGAAGACACTGAACCGTTTGAATTTTAATGTGATGTAGTTTGAATAACCGGGATACATTGAGATAATTAGACAAAGATTTTTACTCCGAAGAGTCGGAACAGGAGGAATACTATGAAAGTAACCGCACAAATGGTTAAAGAGTTGAGAGAAATGACGGGCGCCGGCATGATGGACTGCAAAAAGGCGCTCACCGCATCGGAGGGTGACGTCGAGGGCGCGATTAAGTGGTTGCGCCAGCACGATCTGGCGACTGCCGAGAAGAAAGCCGGCCGTATCGCCGCCGAGGGAATCGTCGATTCCTACATTCACGAGGGCGGTCGCATCGGTGTTTTGATTGAGGTCAACATCGAGACGGACTTCGCAGCGAAGAATAAGGAATTCAAAGAACTCGTTTATGAGCTCGCTATGCAGGTCGCCGCGATGAACCCGCAATACGTCACGCGTGACGAAGTGCCGGAAGAAGTGGTCGAGCGCGAGCGCGAAATCGCGAGGGTACAGGCGATCAAGTCCGGTAAGCCCGAGCACATCGTCGAGAGAATTGTTGACGGGCGACTCGAGAAGTTCTTCGAGGAAGCTTGCCTGATGGAGCAGTCCTATATTCGCGACGATAACAAGACATGCGAGCAGCTCGTCAAGGAGTTTATCGGAAAAATCGGCGAGAACATCAAGGTGCGCCGCTTCGTTCGCTACGAGATGGGAGAGGGTCTGGAGAAGCGCAATGAGTGCTTTGCCGATGAAGTCGCCGCACAGCTCGGCAAGTAAGTAATCGCTTGACATCATGGAGAGGGCACGGGTGCCCTCTCTTTTTTTAGTAAAACGGGCGAATCGTATAAGAATTTAGTAGAATGAAACCAAATAGAGAGATTAATCAATGATCGGAGGTAGTGTCTGTACGTAAATCTCGACGTGAGAGGCGCGACAGGTACGCAGCAAAGATGAAATACCGTCGCTTATTACTGAAAATATCGGGCGAATCACTTGCCGGAGATTCAAAGAAGGGCATTGACTCTTCACTGGTCGATGAGTACGCGTCGATTGTCGCACGACTCGTAGACAAAGGTCACGAGGTCGGTATCGTCATCGGCGGGGGCAACTTCTGGCGCGGACGGACAAGCGGTGACATGGAT
>JAAZHX010000080.1 GCA_012510495.1 Smithella sp. | reverse complement strand
GCACAGAGTATCAGTTCTGTTACACAAAGTAGCAGTTCTGTTACTCACCAGAATGCCCTTCAGACTAGTCTGACACTGCTCCGGCGGGCATTTTCAGAGGGCGTTTTGCCTCTCTTATCTTTAAGGGGCATTTTTTCGTCCCTAAAAACCCCGTTCAAAAATCAAAATCGAAGGTCAAATTCGAGCCCGAAACCTTTAAAACTCTCCCACAAAAAACAGGCCCGCCCCAAGGGGCGGGGGCGGGTGAAAAAAGTCTTTAAAACAGATCTTCTCGGCTGCCTTGGAAACAGAGTCAGGAGTGAATAAATTCACAATCCCCCCCTATATCTCCAGTTCCGATTCTGATTTCTTCTTAATAGGTAGTTGAACCCTGTCTATAACTGCATTTATCGTTCGTATAGCGTAATCTTCCGGGCGGGCCTTCTGCCTTAATTCAGCTTCAGAACAAAGCATGCAGTGACAGAAGTTCAGCATTGGCGTCAGCCGTTCCGACCGCTTGTCCTTATAGGCACTCAAGATATCTCTGCTGACAATGAAGTCAACCGCTGAATCGTCAACAGTGCCGTTCTGCCTTACTGGAGCCCGTCCCGACCTGATCAGGTCCTCCCTGCGTTTCTTCCAGTTCGTCTGAAACCAGTCTGGAGCGTCGGAGCCGTCGAATTGAATCTCATATCTCCGATTAAGCTTCCTTTCAGCTTTCTCCAATATTTGTGGCGAAATTTGCTGCAGCAAGACATCAGCGTCAACAGCCGGTTCAGCGTCCTCAAAGACCTGTAGCTTCAGTTCAATCGGCGGGTCATATTTGTGTGAGCTGCCTATCGGCAGCCTGAAGGCGTGTCCGGCTGCATTAGCCCCTTTGTCGCCCCCATATTGTTGAATCAAATAAGAGTTGAAGGCATTCCATTCAATTGGAGTCAGCTCTTCCCGGTCCTTCAGCTTAAATTCAATATAAGCGTGATAGCAGCCGGGGCTGGTCTCAACCGTTGCAAATGGCGCCAACCCATCCCGCCTTAATTTCTCAAGCCCATCGGTGTCGATATCATCCAGGACGAATACAGGCCGCGTCCCCAAAATTCGAAGATGCCAATCGGTCTCGCTGCATGTATTTTGTTCAAAAAGATCCCGCCAAGCGCTGATAGTCTCATTCGGCGTTGTTAATTTCGGCTCGTCCCAATACTCCTGATGGGTATAGAATGTCTTCCCCTGAGCCTGAACCCACAGCCGACCATGATGAGCGACTCGATTCAAGAAACAATAGAGGTCCTGAAGACCGTATCTGTCTATTTTTTCTTGAAGAAACGCCTCGTCCTCCTGAGCATTTTCTTTCAAAACTTCCATTGCCAACGCCTCCTTGAGCGACTTATCCTTCTCTGCCGCCTCGATCGATTTAATTATATCGGCCAGCTGTCCTTTTAATTCATCCCGACGTTTCCTCAATTCTTGTTGTAGTGCGGTTGTCTCGGCTTTTTCGACCGCTGTTTGACGGTGCATTTCATCCCGACTTCTTCTTAAGTTTTTCCGTTCTACTTCTAGAGCTTCAAGCTCCCTTATCAGTGCCCCTTTTTTATCCGATAGCCCCTCCAGAATCGACGTAGAGGCCCCTATCTTCTCTTGAAGGATATCCTGATCATCTTCAAGCTGTTTTACTTCTTCTTTTGCCTTTTCCCGGGCGATAAAATGACTCTCCATAACGTCCTGGTGCTCAGCCCCCGACAGCTTTTTCTTAATACCTCTCTGAAATCCGAGAGGCTGCAGCTGCTCTCCAAAAAAAGTCTGCAGCTTGGAGCAGCCGTCCCGCCCGAGTTTACTCTGAAAGGTCCTACACGTTTTAGCGTCAAGATTCTCGAACATGTAGTGAAAGTGAGGGGTCTTTTCGTCGGTGTGAAGCACCACCCAGAGCACTTTTATTTTATATTTATCGCCGAGCGCCTGGATCGCTTTTAATCCATGTTCCCAGAGTTCATCTGTATCAACAGCGTTCGCCAGTTCAGAAAAAGTCAGGACCCCAGAACTGAAAGGCTTTGTGTCGGCCTGCCAACTTTGATGCTGCTTATTTTTTCCGCGCTCCATGTTTTCAAACCGTTCGTGCATTTTCATTTCGACGCCCTGCAGATACTTCTTCAGGCCGTCTTTTCTTTTTCTCAGCCTCTCAATATCTTCCCCCCTCAGTTCGACAGGAGTTTCTTTCCCGACCGCTCCAGGAAAATAAAGGCGAACCGCCGGATCTTGAACGTAGTCCGGCTTCCGAATCCGAAGATCATGGAACAGCTGAGAGACCGCTGAAGTTTTTCCGCTGGTCGTGTAAAGCGACTTAAGGCGGACGGAAAGAAAATCCCTCATAAAAAAGCCCCCTTCTTTTTTCTTTTGGGGTCTCGGGGCGCAGCCCTGAGACTACACTGATC
>JAAZHX010000271.1 GCA_012510495.1 Smithella sp. | reverse complement strand
GCGAGGTATAGAACATCCACCCGGCGAGCAAAGCCGCAATAACTACAAGAATGATTACAAAATTGCGTTGATTCATAGGATTTTTCTCCAAAGTTGAGATAAATATATGTAAATTTATTATAAATGGAGAACGTCTGGTGTCAATGCTTACCGGCTAACCGTTGTGATTGTAAACTTGTTCGATTTACAAATGAATAATGAGGGAAAACGGTGTTTTCGGCTGAATGAAGCTGCCTTGAGAGGTAAGTTTTCATTTTTTCAGAGCGCCCGCGAGCACTCAATCATTGAGGGTAATTGGTCTGCTCGTCTGACAAGATCAGGTTGTAGGGCGAGATTGAGGGCACCGTGAGTTTTGTACGATTCGTATGTATTGTGCCCTCAATCCGCCATTTTATCGTGCCCGGGGCAAAAGATGGCTTCGCTGGGTTTTGTCATTCTGAACGAAGTGAAGAATCTTGCCCATCCGACCGACAAGATCCTTCGCTGCGCTCAGGATGACAAGCAGAGAGCGGGGAACGGGGAACCGCGAGCGGGAAATTGCAGGGTTGTGGGTTTTGTTGGGTTGAGGTTGTAGGGTTGAGGCCTGCCTCAACCTCGAAACAATGGCGAGATTGACCGTTAATAAGAAGGATTCGAATGGGAGACTTCGATCTCCTTCACGCATACAAAACGGGGCACCTTCAACGCGGTGGGGTTGCGGCGACCATAACTGCTGGAGACATTGTAAGCGACCTGTTTTTCACTCAACCACTGCACGCGCTCGCCGAAGTAATCGGTGAGCTTTTGGGTCAGACGCACGTTGAAGGGCACCTGCACGCTGCCATCCTTCTTCAAATAAAGCGCGCCAAAGCGGCTTGAGCCGGTGACCATGCCCTGGCTGGGGTTGACCACGTTCATGTAGTGGATATAAGGCACATAAAGGATGTCTTCATCGCGTTTCATCTCGAGAAGATCCTTTAGCGTGGCGACAGGCTGCGCGCCGGCGCCCATCACCAGGCTGGGACGGCTGACATCATGCCCGGTCGCGGTTTTGCTGAACTCATCGGCAGAGTCCTGGGACCACATGAAAGCCTTGAACCGACCTTCAGCGATCAGTGGGAAGGGCTTCCTTTGGATGCCAAAGCGGTCAGCTTCCTGGGCATAGATTTCAACCTCGCGGGGGTCATCAGTCAGATCAATTTGCTCTGAAAAGAGTAGTTTATCCTGATCTTCTTCCTTCAAAAAGGAATAACCCTGCATGAGGGCGTTGCCGGTCATGCCGTAACTGGTCATGATCTGGGTCAGCTCAGCGGTGGCGGCCGGTCCGAGCACGACAGTATACTTGCCGACCGGCAGTTGGATGGCTTCGTCGTCCTGGTAGTGCTGCACCAGCAGGGCTAAATCCGCGTGCAGGCTTTCCGGGTCAAGGTCACTCTTCTTTTGGGCGCTCTGCTCGGCGTTGACTTCCCACTTGAGGCTCTCGGAAGACAAAACGGCGGTCACCTGCGCGTCGGTGGCACGGAAAAACTGGGTGTGCTCGGTTGCGGTGCTTATCTGGGC
>JAAZHX010000110.1 GCA_012510495.1 Smithella sp. | reverse complement strand
GTTCTGTATGGTACACCATACCTTCTCTTATTACCAACCCGGCTAATAAAAATCCCTTTATCACTGTTGTTTCATGTAGTTTTACTATATGGAACGGGATACTATCTACAGCACGTTGCACCAACTCGTGTAAAGGGTGTATAATGGTAGTAGTTTACGGTATTCAGGGGTACCATGATGAAACAGGTTGTCATGAATCGCACCCAAAAGCAGAAAGACGGCGAAGTCTTTTTAATGCATGCTGTCAATGAGTTACAAGCCGATACAGTGGAATCACTTCTGAGGTCCTACAGCATTCCGGTGCTGAAAAAACGCAAAGGAAACGGCGGATATTTGAATATCCTAACCGGCATGAATATCTACGGTGTAGATCTCTATGTTCCCGCACAGCTTCACAAGGAAGCCATTGCGTTGGTAAGAACGCGCAAGCCACAAGAAGGCGAAGCGGATGATGAATTCGAACAGGAACAAGATCTGTTCAGACAAAAAAGGTTGAACCGCGTTTGGATAATCATTGGTATTTTCTATTTACCGGCTTTGGTTTGGATTATCATCAAAGCATTCGAGTAGAACAAATTTAGCTTTACAAGGTTGATGAAAACCTTTAAAATGATATTGAGCAACGCATCATAATGCGCTGGTACAAAAAGAAATAAATATTTGTATATAAGGTGTACACATTGCTGTACTTAATAGGGAACCGGGTGTGAATCCCGGACGGTCCCGCCGCTGTAAGGAAGAGAACGCGTTATCATGGCCACTGTCCTTGGATGGGAAGGCGAACGCGGACGATGATTCCAAGTCAGAAGACCTGCCTTGTATAGAAGTGAGGGAAGCTACGAGAGATAGGCCTCATGCAGTTTTACTTTGTTATGGTAAACGAATGAAAGCCTTTCCTCCGGGAAGGGTTTTTTTGCGCTTCGGGTATGAAACCAGAGCAGCGCGAAACTGCTGCTTCCAGCAAGGATAGCTTCAATATCCCAGATAAGTTAAATGCCAATGAAAAAAGATAAGAATAAGATGCAAGGAGTTTTAAAATGAAGAAAAATTTATCTCTGATTCTGATGATTCTAATCGCTGTTCTGATGCTTACCGGCTGCACGGCAGGAAACAGCACGCAAGCTAATGAAAATAGCGAACCGAACGCTGCCGGGCAAGCAACAACCGCTCCGACTGCGGTAACTGAGCCAGTTGAAAACACAAGCTCATATCCGATGGAAATCACCGATTCCAGGGGGAACGTCACCCTGCTGGACAAGGAACCGTTAAAAGTGATCTCTTTGTCACCGAATATTACAGAGATCATTTACGCACTGGACAGGGGCGACAGGCTTGTTGGCAGAACAGCCTTCTGTGACTACCCGCAGGAAGCTGGGAACGTTACAGTGGTGGGGGATTTTATCGAGTGGAACTTCGAAACCATTCTTTCTCTGGAGCCCGATGTGGTATTCGCCTCGTCACTGAACACCGAGGAAAATGAGCGGAAGCTAAAGGAATTGGGGATTCAGATCATTTTTCTGACACAGGATGAATCCTTTGAAAGCACTTATGAAACCATAGGCATGATCGCCCGGGTTCTGAACGCGGAAGAAACCAGTGAAACAATTATCCGGAACATGCAACAGACGGTTACAGAGGTGAAAAAGGCTGTTGAGGGGCTGGATAAACCGACGGTCTATTAT
>JAAZHX010000264.1 GCA_012510495.1 Smithella sp. | reverse complement strand
GATGAAATCCGAAGCCATGAAGCGGCAGGGTTTCCGCACAGACTTAACCTCGTCACAAGTTGTGACGAAGTTGCGGACGGACGACAAGGTGGCACAGGGCTTCGGCGTGGGCAGGATGACCGTGCAGCGTTTTATCCGCCTGACGGAACTGATACCGCCGATTTTGCAGATGGTGGACGAGGGGAAAATCGCCCTCACGCCTGCGGTGGAACTGTCCTTCTTGAAGAAAGACGAGCAGGAAAACCTCTTTGCCACGATGGAGAGCGAAGAAGCAACGCCCTCACTCTCACAGGCACAGCGGATGAAACAGTTAAGCCAGAGCGGGCGGCTTGACATGGATACGATATTTGCGATTATGACGGAGGAAAAGGGCAACCAGAAAGAAACCTTGAAAATCAACACAAGCAAGCTGAAAAAATACTTTCCGAAGAACACAACGCCGAAGCAGATGGAGGAAACCATCATCAAACTTTTGGAGCGTGAGTTGCAGAGGAAACGCAACCGTGACAGCCGCTAATCTTCTTTTTTCGGGAAGTAAATACAGAGAGTTGAGGTATGGAGAATGAGAGAAATCCAGTATGAAATCGTAAAGGAAATCGCAGTATTGTCTACGGGCGACAGTGGCTACACAAAGGAAATCAATCTCATTTCATGGAATGGGAAAGAGCCGAAGTATGACATCCGCAGCTTTTCCCCGAACCGTGAAAAGTGCGGCAAGGGAATCACGCTGAACGCTGATGAAGCGGCGGCACTCCTTAAAGCATTACAGAAAGAATTAAACAGCGAGGATTAATGGTATCTGATTGGCAGGGCGGGGACATTTCCAAACTCTTCCCTGCCCTGTCTGGAAAGGAAGATTTAAGTATGGGCGAGGATAAGAAAGCAGATAAAAAGAGAAAGCGTATCGTGCCAAAAGCACCAGTGCAGATGATAATCAGCCGTGAATATGTCGGCACACAGACCGTTACAGAAGCGTTTGTCCCGATTATCTCCGAGGATATTCGGAAGAAGATTGCCGAGGGCGACACCTTCGACAATGAGGGGCTGTCCGCTTAGAATGTACGCAATGGGACATGAAAACAGATAGGACAGATACGGAGGTTTTACAGTATGGCAGGAATCAAAGAAGAAAAGAAAATCTATTTAGTCGGCATTTATTGCCGCTTATCTAAAGACGATGGTACGGATAACGAGAGTGCGAGCATTGCGACACAGAAATCCATCCTCACGGATTATGTGAAAAAGCAGGGATGGCACATAGCAAAAACGTATGTGGACGATGGTTATTCTGGTACAAATTTCCAAAGACCAAGTTTCCAGAATATGATAAAAGACATTGAAAGCGGTCTGATAAACTGCGTGATTACGAAAGATTTATCCCGTCTGGGGAGAAACTATCTTGATTGTGGGTTATATCTGGAAGTTTTCTTCCCAGAGCATAACGTGAGGTATATAGCGGTCAATGACGGCGTAGATACCTTGAATAAATCTGCTATGGACATCACGCCTTTCCGCAACATTTTAAACGAAATGTATGCCGCTGACATATCTGTTAAGATAAAATCGGCATATCGGGCGAGGTTTCAACAGGGGAAATTCATGGGAACTACCGCCCCTTATGGCTATATCAAAGACCCTGCCGACCACAACCATCTGCTGATAGATGATAAAGTGGCACATGTTGTAAAAGAGATATTCGACCTTGCATTAAAAGGGAATGGAGTTGCCAAAATTTGCAGACATCTTAATAAACAGCATATCCTACGCCCTGCCGCTTATGCGGCGGAGCGTGGCGAAACAGGCTTTGAACGTCATTTTGAGGGGAACGAGGACAAACGCTATATTTGGAGTGGGAACAGCGTGAGGAGCATTTTAAGAAGCCCGATATATGCGGGAAATCTTGTAGGCTACAAACGGATTGCCGCCAATATGAAAAGCAAGAAACGCCCCTCTAAGCTGCCCGAAGAATGGGAAGTGATACCCAATACCCATGAGGGAATAGTCACGCAGGAGGAATTTGATATTGTCCAACAGCTTATTACAAGTCGTAGGCTTCCACAGAACAAGGGAGGATTTGTAAATATTTTTGCAGGCGTTATCAAGTGTGTGGACTGCGGATGTGCTCTGCGGGCAATGAACGTACACAGGAGGAAACGCCCAGAGATTATCGACTGTGTACAGTATTCATGTAATAATTATGCAAGAAACGGAAGAAGCGAGTGTAGTGCCCACAATATAGAAGCAAGGGATTTATTCAATGCCGTTCTTGCCGACATCAACTGTTTTGCGGATATGGCAGTGAATGATGAAAAGGCGGTCAGGGCCATAGAAAAGCGGCTCACGGAAACAGACCAGAGCAGGGCGAAAGCATTAGAGAAAGAACGTAAGAAGCTGAACAAACGCCTTGCGGAACTGGACAGGCTGTTTTCCTCTCTCTACGAGGATAAGGTCATGGAGCGTATTACCGAGCGGAATTTTGAGATGATGTCGGGGAAATACCAGAAAGAGCAGCTTGAAATTGAAGCAAGGCTGAAAGAGGTGACGGAAACTCTTAATGAAAGCTACGAGAAATCACGGGGAATCCGTGACTTCCTCGCCCTTATCCGAAATTATCAAGGCTTAAAAGAACTGGATGCAACAGTTATAAACGCACTCATAGACAAGATACTTGTTTCGGAGCGTGAGAAGATGGCAGACGGAACAGTGAAGCAGGAAATCAAGATTTACTATAAATTCATCGGCTTTGTCGGTGAATTACATATCACACCCACAAAGCGGTGGACGGCGTTAAAGCCTAAAAATTGTACGGTGTGCGGTGTTGAATACGTCCCCAGCTCTGGAATATCAAAGTATTGTCCCGCTTGTGCTAAGAGGATACAGAGGGAGAAATCAAACGAGAGCAAACGCAGGAGTAGGG
>JAAZHX010000257.1 GCA_012510495.1 Smithella sp. | reverse complement strand
CGGATATGGCGCTTGCCTCCATCGAGGAAATCCAAAGGCGCTGTACCGGCTTTTTGCAGTCGCAATGTGTGTACACAAGACGAAAAATAAGCTCGCCCTCGCGCCCGGCGTCGGTGGCGCAGACGATGCCCTCCACATCCTTTCGAGCCATGAGGCCCCGCAGGACTTTAAGCTGCTTTTCTTTGCCTTTGGGGACAACATACTGCCAGCGGTCAGGCAGGATGGGCAAATCCTCCCGCCGCCACTTGGCGTATTTTTCATCGTAAACGTCGGCGGGAGCCAACTCCACCAGATGCCCCACGCACCACGAAACGAGAAAACCGCCGCCCTGCAAATAGCCGTCCTTGCGCTCCTTCGCGCCGAGTACGGCGGCGATGGATTGCGCCACGCTGGGCTTTTCCGCAATTACAAGTCGCATTTCTCCACATCCTTTCGTTTGGGGGTGATAATCAGGTCACGGTAACAGGGGCCTGCACAGCAGCCGTTCTTGTAGCGGTCGCAGCCGAAACAACGATGGCCGGGAGCAAGAGCGGCGGGAGGGTTTTCCTCCCGCCGCTCCTTTGGCCGCTGCATCATCATCCGCTCATAGGGACTGTCGGTAAAATACCTCACTATTCGTCATCCTCCGTTTCCGTCCCGGCCTCCCGCGCCGCATCCGCAGCGGTATCGGGTTCGTCCTCATCCTCGTCCTCACCAAAGTCGTAGTCATCCAGATCGGACTTGCCTTTGACTGATTTGGGATTGCGGAACTTGAAGAAGAAGAACACGCCCGCCGCGATGACCGCGACGATCAGCAGCACGGCGACGATACCACCCGTGTTGTTCTGCGGTTCCGGTTCCGGGGCTGCCGGGCTGGGAGAGGGTTCGGGGGACGGTGCGGGAGAAGGCTCCGGCGTGACGATGGGGGCGCTATTTTGGGGTAAATCTTCTTCCTCGATGATGTCGAGCAAATCCCGTTCGTCCACCATATTGAGGAAATAGGTGTGGTATTGCTCCAATTCCTCGTCTATCGGCTTGTCGTAGTCGATGACGATATAGAAGATTTTGCCGTTTCGGGTTTCCACGCTGATGAATTGCTTGTTGGTATGCTTGTCGTAAAGCAGGTCGCGGGTGACGAGGTTGCCGTCCTCGCCAAACGGCGTGCCCGGCTCGATGGTCGGCGCGGGGCTGGGCGTCGCGGTCGGCGCAGGCGTCGGTTCGGTTTCCGGCCCGCCGCCCGCATAGGCGACGGACGAAAAGGCCGTCATACAAAGCATGACGGCCAGCGGGGTAATGAGAAAACGGACTTTTTTCTTATTCATGTTGCGCATCCTCCTGTTTTTGTAATAATGAGGGCGTTCCGCCTTGTTCGCGGAACGCCCGGATGAACGCGGCCAGCTCTTGCGGCGTGGCGTCCACGCCCCGCACCAGCTCCACGATCTCGGTGTTTTCGATCTCGGTCTTTTGCCGGTCAAGCTCCCGCAAACGGGCCTGAAACTCGGCAATCTTTGCCTTGGTCTTGTCGATCTCGGTGTTGATTTTTGCGATTTTCGGGTTCATGGCCTCTCCTTTCCTAATAAGGAAGTCTGCCGATGGCGTAGAAATGTTCCGTCCAGTACCGCGTGTCGATGGAAGCGTACTGGATGGGCTTGCCCGCGTGGATCATCATGCCGTTGCCCACATAGATGCCGACATGGGACACCGGGCCGGAGCTGTCGTAGGTGCCGGTGAAAAAGATGATGTCGCCGGGCTTGGCTTCACCGCGTGGGATGATGGCGCATTGGTTGAAAATGCCCTGGGCGTTCGTCCGGCTCATGGGGTACACGCCGGAATTGTCCAGCACATAGCAGACAAAGCCGCTGCAATCAAAGCCGGTGGATGGTCTGGAACCGCCCCAAACGTAAGGGTAGCCCAGGTATCTTTCTGCTTCTGCGATCAGCGCCGCAAAGGTTTCGTCGGCAAGAGCCTCCGGGGGAATGTCGTAATCGGTGTACGGCCCAGGGTGCGCATAGAAATTGCCCTCAAATAGATAGGGCTTGTTGCCCAGCGTTTCCATGTAGACGGCATAAAGCTCTCGCTGCTCGATATTGAGGTCGGTTGCGGCAATCTGCGACAGGGCGGTGTTGGTCAGGGTAACGGTAAGAATGTGATAATCGTAGGGAACCTCCACTTCGTAGGTATAGTAGTGGGTTTCCGTTTCGCCGGTTTCCGGGTCGGT
>JAAZHX010000061.1 GCA_012510495.1 Smithella sp. | reverse complement strand
GAAAGGTTCAAGGCGTCTGCTGTGAAGACAAGGTAACCGCCAGCAAGGGAAACCCGTGTGAAAGACTCTAACTTGAATACATACAATGATTTGCAACAGGAATGGAACGACGCCCAGGAACGTCTGAGACTGTCTGTTCAAAGTAGGGAGCACTTGACCGGAAAACTCAAAAAAACACGTCGAGAATACAGGGCGATCTTTGACTCTGTTCCGGCGATGATTTGGTACCGCGACAGGGACGGCCGCATTCTGAAGGCCAACCAATGCGCCGCTGACTCGGTCAGGATGAGCGTTCGGGATTTGTTGGGCAAAAATTACTACGAGCTGTTCCCGGACGGTGCCGAGCGTGCGCGTCAGCAGGATTTAGAGGTGATGGAAACCGGACAACCGCTGCGCGGTCAACTGCGTCCGTTTACCGGTTTGAACGGTCTTGAACGGTGGGCCATCGTGGATCGCATTCCGCTTCGCAATGGAGACGGACGCATCACCGGCGTGATGGTTTTTGCGATGGACATAACGGACAAAAAACGGGCCGAAAACGAGCTGATCGGCGCCAAGGTCCAAATCGAACAAACCAATCGGCGTCTGAAAGCGACGGTCGAACAGGCCCGGCTGCTGGCGGAAAAGGCCACCCGCGCCAACCGCGCCAAAAGCGAGCTGTTGGCCAGTTCCAGCCACGATTTGCGAACGCCGATGAATTCCATTATCGGCTTTGCCGAAATTTTATTGGATACCCCGCTGGACGATGAACAGAAAGGATACGCCCAGACCATTCATCAAGCCGCGAATGGACTGTTGTCGCTGATCAACGACATTCTGGATTATTCGCGGATCGAAGCGGGTAAGCTGAAGGTCCAGATTGTATCCTGCGGCATTGCCGACATCCTCGATCAAGTGCGGGGGATGATGGAAACCAGCGCAAAACGAAAAGGATTGGATTTTGAGGTCACCATCGACAGCCGTCTTCCAAAAGCGTTTTTCACCGATCCTGTCCGCGTGAAACAGTGCCTGATCAACTTAGTCGGCAATGCCGTCAAATTCACCGAGTCCGGCCGCATCACAATCTATGCCGGCCCGGAAGAGCACGCCGGCCAGCCCTGCATCCGATTCGACGTCGAGGACACGGGCATCGGCATCCCGGCCGACAAGCAGGACATAATTTTTAAGTCGTTTTCACAGGCCGACGGATCCACAGCGCAAAAGTACGGCGGCACGGGGCTGGGGCTGGCGATATCGCGCCGGCTGGCGGGACTGCTCGGCGGCGAAATTCGACTCACAAGCGAGACGGGCAAAGGGTCCGTGTTTTCACTTGTGCTGCCGCTGTTTATCGAAAAGACGCCCGCCGAAGGGCCGGTGCGACTTGGGACTGTTCGGTCCCGCCGCAGTTCTGACGCGAACGACGGCGTTACAGGGCGTATCCTGCTGGCAGAAAACGCCTTTCCGAGTCAGTTGACGCTAACGCTGATGCTGCGCCGTTTCGGGTTGGATGTGGAGCTTGCCGCCTCGCTTGAACAGGCCAAACAAGCCCTTGAAACGCAGCGCTTCGACCTGATCTTTATGGATGCGGCCATGGGCCTTGACGCGATCAAGACTGTGATGAATCAGTTACCCGCCGGGGCAGCCCAGACACCTGTTCTCTTGGTGGCCAATCCGGATGAGTGTTCCGTCGAAGACTGCCGGGCAGCGGGATTTGTCGATTGCCTCTATCGCCCGCTGACACGCGATCAATTTTATGACGCACTGACGCTGCATTTGTCTGAGCGTTCCGCCTGGCATACGACCGAGGAGAATGCCGTCGAGAACGAGTTTGTTTCCGCCGATTCGATTCTGGAGCAGTTGCCCACGCTGGCCGAGGGGATACGCGATGTCCTGGTTCAATCCGACACGGAACTGCTGACGCGCTTTGCCGAGCTGTTTTCCGAAATCGGCCAAACAACCGGTCAGGCAAAGCTGTCTGATAAGGCGATGGAAATTCTGACCTGCACACACACGTTGCCGGAATCGTCCCAGCAATTAACGATGCTGGTCGATCAACTGTGCCAATT
>JAAZHX010000310.1 GCA_012510495.1 Smithella sp. | reverse complement strand
CTTTGCACTCCGTGCGGTGGGTGACAGCATGGTCGGTGCCGGTATCAACGATGGTGATTTGATCATCGTGCGGCAGCAGCCCATCGCCGAGGACGGAGACATCGTTGTCGCGCTGCTCAACAACGAGGCAACCGTCAAGCGGCTAAAAATCAAAGACGAGCTCATCGAATTGGTGTCCGAGAACCCGGAGGTACGAAAAATCCGGATCAGGCCGGAGGATGACCTTCGAGTTTTAGGCAAGGTCGTTGGATGGAAACGGAATTGATCGAGACAGACATGGAAGAGTAACGACAAAACGACAGGAGTAATTGATGGCAACTTTTAACCTACGCCGCTTTTCGAAGCCGGAGATGCTCCGGCGAATCGACAGGAAGCATCTCATTGCCTTTCTGGAACCCCATGCCGCCTATTTTTCAGCTCGCGGCGTAGTATTGCCACCAGTCCAGCAAGAAGATGGCCTGGACTACAACGCCCTTAGCCACGTTTTGCTGACGCCGGACAATTCGACCCCGGACGATCTGGCCGAGGCTCTTTTCTATGTTAACGAGGTATGCACACCCGAAGGATTTGACTCCATTCAGGATGAAATCGCCGGGACAGACATCGATGTGGAAATCGGTGAGAACGCCGCACCGGCGGATCTAGCGATTCAGGTGTGGATGGCGAACCGCGAGATCATCGAGAAGGTCCATGCCGAACAGTCATTTATGAGCGTCAGGTCGTTCGAGTATGTCAAAACCAAGGCAAATCCACTGCCGGACTTCGTACTACCTTCGGCGGAAACTCTTGCTGCTCTTGAAGCCGATCTGGACGAGTGGTTTTCCAAGAAGCGCCGTGGAAAATATTCGAAGGTGTTCGTCTATCCGAAGGAAGGCTGCACCTGGTTTCTGGTCCGCCATGGGAGACCCTATGCGCGGGAGGCGGTTATTGAAAGTGGCGAATCCACCAGCCATTATTTCCGCCCCGAAAAATTCGATGTGCTTGCCTACAATCCCGTCATCGGGGAGATCCGCATGAGCGCCGAAACCAAGGGCGAACGGGAGCTCTACCGCAAAAAATTCGGGCTCCATCTATTTGGCGACGAAGAGTTCTTCGGTGAGCGTAGCCTGTTCGATCTGGAGCCACTACGGCAGCTCGGCGAAGATTCTCTCCTCTGTGGTGACGTGGAAGGCATCGAATTCGTTAAACTGAAAGAGCTGAGGCTTTATTGGGGCGGCGCATACAAGGACGTCGAGGTTCGGCGCTCGGAAGATCTGTTCGCCTCATACCGGGATCGTGACAGATCCCTTCCCGCTGGAGGGAAGATCGTCAAGGCAACCTTCCTCGTCAAATTCAAGGGGTCCAAGAATCCCAGGTCGGTCACCTTGAGTTCAGGTAACCGAGCGCAATTCAAACGTGATGGTGATGCTGAGGTTATCGAGCGGTGGCTTGGACTCAGGGGGTTCATCGTCGGAGGCGGGGGTGTTTCGGATGAGTGATCCCGTCTGGGCATATCTGGAGAGATTGCCTGGAAAGTCGGCGGCG
>JAAZHX010000279.1 GCA_012510495.1 Smithella sp. | reverse complement strand
CATCAATACCGCAATACGCACAAGTAAACATCTATAAAACCTCCAAACATAAATAGCAGAACTAACTCTACCTATAACTATGTAAGCGTCAAATTGTAGACACCTTATCAGCGATAACGATTTATGAGACAATTCTCCCTAGATCGCCCAATATGGGTTTTGGAAAGGAGAATTGTTTTCATTATGAATAAAATCCAACAGATAGAACAACAGCAATTATGGATGTCTTGCATCACTGACCTTGCCAATAGCGGTTTAACTCAAAGCCAATGGTGTCAAGAAAAGGGGTTCTCTGTCAGCACCTTAAGATACTGGATGAGAAAGCTTCGAGAACCAGAGGAACAAGATTCCAACAACTGGCTTCAGGTAGATATTCTGACATGCCCCCCGAAAGTTGCGCCAGTTTCAAAGTTAGTAATCAACTGGTATACTGACTTTGAAAGGATGGGAAAATTATGGCAAGGAAAAACTATACGGTGGAGCAGATCATCGTAATCCTCCGAAAGGTGGAAGTGCTCTGCGGGCAAGGCATGACTGCGAAAGAAGCGGTGAAGCAGGAAGGCATCACCGAAAACACCTATTTCCGTTGGCGCAGGGAATATGGCGGCATGAGCACATCGGACGTCAAACGACTCAAAGAGCTGGAGAAAGAAAACAGCCGCCTGAAAAAGATTGTGGCGGAATTATCTTTGGACAACGAGATGCTGAAAGACATCGCCTCAAAAAACTTCTAAGCCCGGTCAAGCGGCAGATGACAGTGGATTATCTGCGGGAGGAATACGAGGTCTCGGAGAGACGCGCTTGCCGGGCACTTGATGTGAACCGGAACACTTACCGATATGAGCCGAAAGAACTGCCTGATGAAGATGACATGCACAAGCTGATTATCTACATGGCGACGAATTTCGGACGTGTCGGCTACCGGATGGTGGCGGACATGCTTCGGAACCAAGGAATACTGATCAATCCCAAAAGAGTGGAACGCATCTGGCGGGAGGAAGGCCTAAAACTTCCGGCAAAACAGACCAAGAAGCGGCGTATAGTCATGAACGACGGCAGCTGCATAAGGCTTCGGCCCGAGCATAAAAACCATGTATGGAGTTACGATTTCGTGGAGGACAAGACCATGGATGGACGCAAGGTCCGGTGGCTCAATATCATCGATGAGCACGAACACGAATGCCTGGCCAGCATCCCGAGAAGATCTTGGAGAAACAGCGATGTCATAAATGCCCTGTCTGAGATTATGATTCTGCGGGGCGCACCGGAGTACATTCGCAGCGACAACGGTCCTGAGTTCATCGCGAAAAAACTTAGAAAATGGCTTTCGGATATTGGTGTAATCACAACGTACATCGAGCCTGGAAGCCCTTGGGAGAATGGATATGTGGAAAGCTTCAATGCCAGGATGAGGGATGAGTTTTTGAATGGAGAACTGTTCGGAAATCTGTATGAGGCAAAGGTATTAACGAACCGCTGGGTACGCTACTACAACACCATTAGGCCACATAGTTCCCTGGGTGGAAAGACGCCAGCACCTCAGACATACACGTTCGATGATCTTGAAATGACAGACGCGTTGCGCAAATCTGTTTGGAATGTTATGCTTGTATCAGATGAAAAGCGAAAGGCCTCATAAAAACGGTTCGGACTAACTTTGAAACTGGACCAAAGATCGGGGGCAGACCAAACGATGGGCATCACTTGAGGTGCCCCCTTCTCTGCCTTGTATCCTGCTTGGACACAGAGCGTATCAAATTTATAATTACTGTCCATTGATGCCCTCCTTTCATTAATTATATGAATAATAGATATACTATATAGAAGAAATAGAGTAATTGCAACATAAGAGGAGGCTAAATAGAAAATACCTCCTTAGCTTAAGTAAAGAGGTATCTTCTTTGTAATTAGGAAATGTTGATGGTAATTGTTTTATGCCCTGAAGGTTACATTATTAAACATGGTGTTTGCGGCAGTATCGGTGGTTATGGTATAATTTAAGGGCTAAAAAGGAGAAAATTATGTTTCAGCAGGCCATTGAAATAGCCGGAAATTATACAAGACCTATATTTACAATTTTAAGAAGGTACGGTCATAAGGAGATAATCCCGGGATCTGCCACTATTTTCTTTGTTAATGAGGATGCGTGGGCAGTTACCACAAAGGCTGTGGCTAAAATTTTCCTTGATGCAAGTAACATTGACAAAAAATATGCTGAGTTTTCAGAGAAGAGAAAGACAGTTTCTCAAGAAGAGGTTGAGAGTCTGGCATCTTCTTGCGGGTACGGCAAGGATTCTGTGGCACAGCTAAAGGTAAACTTTGTAGGCTGTGTTGATGTTATTAAAGGCGTTCAGTGTAAGCTTCATACCACCCTGGATTTAGCCCTCATTCACTTTGAAGGCTATGAGAGAACAGGATACAGCAGGCCTTGTGTTTTTGCAGGCTCAGGAAGTGATGCAAAGCCCGGGAAGATGTTGTGTAGGCTGGGCTTTCCTTTCCCTGAATTTAAGAATTACTTCTATGATGAAGAAAAGGATGATATCAGGTGGAACAAGGAAGGAAGAGCAAACACTCCGAGGTTTCCGCTGTCAGGTATGATAACGAGGCTTGTGGGAGGGCCCGGTGGCATTGTGGGAATAGAGCTTGAGAATTCGGGAGTTAAAGGCCAGGAAGGCGGCCCTGTTTTTGATGAAAGAGGCGTTGTGTACGGTGTCTATTCAGGAGCAAGCGCTCTTGGGTTTGACATGTGCATTCATGTGGATAGAATAAAGGAATTTTTAAGAAAAGAAAATGTAAGTTACAGGACAGACAAGGCTGAGACAGAGAAAGAGATTAAAGAAGAGGAAAGCCTGCTTTTAGCAGATATGGAAGATACCTTAGATACCAAGCTGAATTAGAGAGGGGAAGGCATGCAGAAGCTTATTAGAATTGGACTTTTAGTTGTTCTTGATGCTGTAATTATAAATGCTTCATATATAGTGGCATACCTTTTGCGTTTTGAGTTTGAAGTGGACAGCGCCCAGTT
>JAAZHX010000256.1 GCA_012510495.1 Smithella sp. | reverse complement strand
TGATCTCTGTTGATGGGGAGTATTTACAGAGAGAGACACTCACCCCTATAGAGATCATATGCTTCCCAAAGACCCACATCCTGAGGGATCCGAGCGGCTCAGGCTGGATGCAGACGAATTACGACATCTGGACCGAGGAACCCCTGGCAATAGGCGACCAGATCAGATATCCCGATCCTCACCAGGGTCAGACAATCGACATTTACGTAAAAAATGTAGACAGTGCGGTAGACCTGGAGCTGGACAATACCCAGCCTTTCAGGGTCTATAATTGCGCATAATTCGCTCATTATTATAAACACTCATTTGGGCCGCTAAGTATTGCTTTTGCGGTCCAAGTATTACTCTTAAGGAACGTCATTAACGACGATTAAGATCTAGAAGATTTCGAATATGGCTCAATTGTACGCAAAGAAAACTAGCGATGGTCTGCCAAAGGCTTTGGAATGTACGGATGAAGGACTGTTGAAGGTTGATACGGAACTAACGGCCATGATCGACCCCGCCGGCTTGGCGACCGAAGCTACGGCCGCTGATGTCAAAACGGCGGTCGAAGCTCTTGCAGTGGCCACTCCCGATACTGCCTTGGGTGATCTTGCCAGTATGTCGGCTGATTTGGGCAGCATTGACTCTAAGCTGGCAGCAAGTGGCGAATACTGAATAACAAATTTTTAGATGATCAGACGATACACACACAGGACTATTGCATCTATTTAACAGAAGGTGCTTTTGATTGCGACATAAAAAATAATTATTTTGAGAATTGGAGATATCAGTGTGTGAGCCCAACTTCCCGAAATAACATACAACAAAATCGTGGGTTCATCGCTCCTGGCGAATCTCGCTCCGATTCTGGCGCGCTTGCCGCTGGTAATGCCAACGCAATAGCATTCGCCTGGCACAATCCAGAGTTGCAAGACATCCTCATCAAGAAAGTCACCATCAGGATAACCACTCCCGGAGGGACCTCTGGCAGCCTATTGGATGTCGGTATTGCCGATGATGTAGTCGGAACAAATTTAGGTACCGAGTTCTTCAATGACATTGATTTGAACACGGCGGCAATTGTGAAATCGACTATTGCAACTCCGGGTACTCAGACGGTTGAGGTGTTCTGTCAGGATTCGGTGTCTGCAACGGATGGCTGGATTGTGGGACAGATACTGGTTGAAAATGCGGCGTCTTTAGTTGGATCGTACTACATTGAATATGAAGGTGCATAGGTGGTGCAATCACGAGTGGGGATGATTTCACCATATGGTATATGAGTTGAAGTTACATGGATAGACCCACCGAAAGAAAAATGTGGATTGGTTAGGGCTGCTCAGATGCTCGGAAACCTCGATGCCCAGTATGACGCGGCCTGGTTGGTTCCTGTGCCTAATGCAACACCAGATAGCGGCACTTAGAAAACAGATCACCGCTCTGTCGAAGGCTGCCAAAGTTCCCATTGATGCGGACTTTCAGGCATTGGATGAGTTGGTGGCATCCGAGAAAGCCAAGAAAGAGAAAAAGATCGAGACTGTCGAGTCCACAAAGAAAACAGCCAAAAAATCTAAATGAGGTAATCTCGTGAAAATAGATCCAAGAATCTGGTGGCTCATCATCGTCCTTCTGCCGCTCGTTTCTGTCGGGGCTTGCATCCTCTCAGAATCGTTCCAAGGCGAAGGCTACATGGAAGCCTGGCACGATAGCGATAAGGTCACCGACCGGACGACCGCACAGGGCCGGTATGATTACGCTGCCGAAGTCTATCCCGGTGGCGTTTCGTCTGGTCTGAACATTTCCAATGGCACCGCATCCTACTCCTTCCAGTCTGGCGACTATTCGATCAGATTGAAGAAGTTCTCCGGGGAGATCGTTGCCGAAGCTGATTCTAATGGCACCATTATCGATCTCTCTGGTAGTGGAAAGATGTCTGCCATATCCTATCCAACCCGGCCATACGCTTCCAGTGTCCGGCCATTTCCGATAGGCGGATTGAAGGGCGAAGGAAAGCTCTTCCTCCACGTGACCACGGAGTTCGAGAACATCCCAATCGAGATGTGGAACGGCACGGAGTGGGCGAACACTCCGGTGATCGACATCAACCAGACGCCGAACCAGACGACCAATGAGACGGAAACCATCGATTCGATCAACGACACAACCTGGATCGATGGCAGTGACTGGGACGATTCGGTCATAATTTACATCGGAGGTTATTTTTATGGTACACCAATTTAAGAAGGCCCCAAAGAAGGAAGAGGCTTGCTGCCTGCCAGGGGAGGGGCTTACCGACGAGGAGTTTGCAAGCTTCTGTAAGACTCCGGAGGAGCTGAAGAGGATTCCCAACGGCAAGCTGCGATATCCCGATGGTACTATCGTTTATATCGATGGGGCCGGTCAGCAGTGGACAGAGAAACAATGGGAGAAACGCTTCGGCTACAACCCAGTGCCGGTCTGGGACCGTATGTGTAAGCAGAAGATAGCGGTCTTGGGCTGGAACAGCGAGAAAGATCAGGCAGTCGGAAGCCTGGGGAAGTTCCCGACACAAGGAGACTCAAGATGAAAGCAATTTTACTCATAGCACTCATAGCACTCATAGGAACCGTATCAGCAGACTACGTACAATACACCAGCCCGGTCGCAAAAGATCTCAGCAACCTCAATCTGTCTGAGATCCGGGCCATCTTCTCCAACGATGGAACAGGCTGGATCGTCTCAGATTCGGGCGGGGCTGGGTGGACGCCCAGTATCAATGCCTTCCTGGCTGACAACGGAGAAGGTGTGCCCGGCAACGTGACCAAGAAAACACCATTAAGATGTGGAGGAATGTGAAATGGACGTATCAACTATTGACATACCAAGCGCCATTACTGCCATACTCACGATAGCAGTGGCAGTGGGCGGCATCGCCGGAAGGACTTATATAGGCAAAGCACTTGAGGGCGTCGCCCTGGTGGCCGACACCCTGGTAGACGTCGGCAATCTGCTCATAACCATATCCAAAGCGGGTGAGGACGGCAACCTCTCTCCAGAGGAATGGACCAAGATAAAAGAGCAGGCAAGAGCAATAGAAGCTCATTTGATGGCGATCCAGGGAAAGTTCGGCACTATCCTGGGTTGATGCAATGGCATCGTCCGAACTGATGCTGTTTGAATCAGCAGGCGGTGTTTTTTGGGCTACGCTCATAGCTTTTCTTGTTGTTGTGATCACGGGTGCTTTCGTCTGGATGATGAAGAAGGTGTTGGATCAGAATGCATCGTTCAATGCCCAGATCATCAAGAAGTTGGAGGAGATCGTTTCCGGTATGAAAGAATACAAAAACGACAACCTGGATGCATTGGAAAAACATGACCTCCAAGCCAAGACCATCCTAGAGGTCCAGCGGAGAACCCTCACAACACTCGAAAACCGACCGTGTATAGCCCGAAATGCCAAATGATGCCAACATAGCCAACTATTTCTTGTGGTGGCTATGTATATTTAATTTTTGTTCAATAATAATACTGTATATAGCCACCATAAAACTGTGGGCGGCGTTGCATCGCAATAGATGTATAGAAATAATCAACGAACTCGAACAAGGTGATCAATCTTGACCGACACTGATTTTTTATCACCAGTAGTAAACCAAATTATCCTGACCAGCCACATCGAGGCCGTGTCGAGAGCCAGCCGGGAAACCGGGGTTGTCAACGGCAACAGGCTGACAGCATCGACCCCGGCAGATATGGTGGTGACGATCGGTGCAGGCAGGATTAAGATAGCCGGAACACCATTCGACGTGGTAGAGGATACCGTAACCCACGATGCCGCACATGCTACGTTACCCAGGATTGATATAATTTACAGAGATGTAGCTGGGGCTGCCCAGATAGCCAAAGGCACACCAGCGACGATCGAGGACCCCAAAGGGCTGAGCGACTGGAAGAGCTATACATCCCCTCTGCCCCCATCTTCTATCCCAGCCGGAGCCATTATAGGAGCCGTCTGGATACCGGCAGAGTGTACAGCCATCACATCTGAATATATCTGGATGTTTGCCGGCGGAGTGGGCGACATGGCCACCTCCATAAGG
>JAAZHX010000302.1 GCA_012510495.1 Smithella sp. | reverse complement strand
TCCATACTCACGAACAAGCCCTAACACACCGGTCAATATCAACAGACAGGCCGGTGTTTTGAGCCACTCCCATCCGGCAAACGGACTGTCATGGACTTTGATTTCTGAGCTATTCCGGTCAACTGTTTTTGTTGTCTCAATCATAGTATTCCCCCGTAATCGAAAAATATAACATACACATTTATCTTTTGGGTATTATACCATAAAACACACGAATTTGCAACTTCCTCAAATGAACGGCGCCGCCTTATCGGACGCAATGCCCCTTCCCGATAGAAAAACAGTTGCCATACTTGAATAAATCTTTCAGCGGCATAACAGGAAAATGCGTCGGGAGTTCAATTTCAGTTATATCCATGGGGTTTTTATCGGAGCGTCAGAGCAGCGTATAGATCTTGCCTTCTCAAAAAGTTTTTGAACGCAAAATTGACTGTTCTAATTAGACGACAAAATAAACAAATACGCTGGAACATTTTTATCTTGGAATAGGCACGTTTATGAAAACGTATGAATATGTTGCGTGGGATGCATCCGGCCAGTGCAAACAAGGGATCAAGGCCGCCGACAATGAAGATCGGATGCTGATGCTTCTGCGTGAAGAACACATGACCCCTGTCTCAATCACCGAGATCAGTACCGAATCTGCCGGCAAAGGAACGGCTGTTTCCGGACGTCGGATCAAGTCACAGGATCTGTCGGCTTTTTGCTGGCAGCTTGGCACGATGATCGGCGGCGGGCTGCCGATCACCGCGGCGATTATGACCATTGCCGACGAGATGCCGAACCGGTCTTTTGAAAATGTCTGCAAAGATATTGCCGGCCGACTGGAACGCGGCGAGTCGCTGGCCGACGCCGTGGCCGTTCATGAAAAGGTCTTCGGGCGGCTGGGCTGTGCGATGATCATGGCGGGCGAATCGAGCGGTTCGCTGACTGACTCGCTGCAGCGGCTGGCCGAGTATTATGAAAACCGCGACAAACTGGTACGCAAGGTGCGCGGCGCGCTGGCCTATCCGCTTTTTGTGATGGGTTTTATTATCGTGATCATCGCCGTAATGATGACGCTAATTATTCCGCGGTTCTCGCTGATGTTTGAAGAGCTGGGCGACAAGCTGCCGGCCTTTACGCGCGGCTTTATGGCGGTGTATTCCGGGCTGATGCACAATATGCCCATCATTCTGGTTGTCCTGATCGCAACGATTATCGGTGTCGTCGCGTATTCCAAAACAAAAACCGGCCATCAAAATCTCTGCAAGCTGATGCTGAAGATTCCGATGTTCGGCAAGATTGTGCTGATGGCGTTTGTGGCGACGTTCTGCAAGACGCTGGGGACGCTGATCAGTTCGGGCGTCTCGGTGATCGATGCCTTTACGATTCTGTCGGGGATGACCAATAACGACGTCCTCAAACAGGGCGTACTCGACACCCGCGACCGACTGCTGAAGGGCGTCAATATTTCCCAAAGTATGGAAACGGCGGGCTTTTTTCCCGGCGTGGCCGTGAAAATGGTGCATATCGGCGAAGAAAGCGGCTCGCTGTCCAGCGTTCTGGAGAAAACCAGCGAGTATTACGCCCGCAAGGTCGAATTG
>JAAZHX010000305.1 GCA_012510495.1 Smithella sp. | reverse complement strand
TCTTTATAGCGTAGTGGAATTGGGAACAGCAAAATCAAAGCTACAATAATAATCGTGCTTCTGATTAGCTTTTTCTTCATCATCTTCCTCCCTCTAAATTCTAATTTATCTATGCCAAGTGCTAAAACGCCTTGAAATACGGGTGTTTACAGCGTTTTTGAGCGTTGGCCTTGTGCCTTTTCCCTCGTTTTTTCCCTTGCGGGAAGAAATAAGGGAAATTTTCGTCTATCCTTCTCCCACTACCTTGTCAAGCAGCCTTGCGGAAGTACGCTTTGCTTCCCTTGTAGCATGAGCGTAGATGTTCATTGTGGTACTAACATTAGCGTGGCCCAAAAGCTCTTGCACATCTTTCGGTGCTGCGCCGCCAGAGAGAAGATTGCTGGTAAAGGTATGGCGCAGCAGATGAAAATGGAAATCTTCAAAACCAGCTATCTTTTTCTTTGCGGCCCTGCACATCAATCCTACCGTGTTCGGGGCTTCAATGGCTCCATCAGGACGCAGGCACACAAAAGATATTTCGGTGTAGCCTTCCGGTGTTTCCGCAGAACGTGGCAAGGTGTAAATTTCATAGTAGGTACGGTCTTTTTCCTTTACCACCACATAGTAGTTCAGATTGAACAGTTCGCCATATTGGAAACGGCGAAGGTGCTGCTCTCTCTTTGCTTCCCGCAAAATCTCTGCCAATGTGTCGCAAAAATCTACCGTGCGGACTTTCTTTCGCTTAGTTGCCCCGATTTCCAGCTTACGACGCACACCATTATACCGCATACTGCGACGCACGGATAGATACTGTTCCTCAAGGTTAATGTCTTGCCATGTCAGCCCGCAAACCTCGCCAATGCGAAGCCCGGTGAAGTACGCGATTTGAATAGGCAGCAGGGCGGGATTGTCTTTTGCTCTCAGGAACGCGGTCAACGCCGAATACTGGTCGTGGGTGATGGTCGGTACGGAACAGTCGTTA
Source organism: Smithella sp. (assembly GCA_012510495.1). GTDB lineage: Bacteria > Desulfobacterota > Syntrophia > Syntrophales > Smithellaceae > UBA8904. The sequence goes on along the minus strand of JAAZHX010000305.1, from coordinate 3,072 downwards.
CCGTTCTCGTCGGAAAAAAGTTCGTAATCCTCTTTCTTGCCGCGCCTTACCACATACTGCATAGGATTGAATGAGATAAGTCGTTTTGGAAATACCGCGAAACGGAACGAGCCTTGCAATACAGCGGAGTATAGGCGAATGTATCCTACGCTCAATGCGTTTGCCGTTGTCCCATCGGGATTTGTGCCGCCGAAGCTCAACAAGTTCATATAGGATTGTAGGTGGTCGGAGGTAACGGTTTTGAGCTTCCGCTTTGCGATGGGGTGCTGCTTGATGCGTTGGATTGTTCCTTGGTAGGCCATAACCGTGCCGTTGCTCAAGGTGCCGGGTTTCAGTTCTTCGTCTACCCACATATCCAGCATATCGCCCAGCGTGACATTTTGGGTCTTGGCAACGAATTTCTTGTTTTCGTAGTCATCCATCGCCCTGCGGAGCATAGTTTCCGTTTCGCTTTTGCTTTCTGTGCCGGGATACTCCTTTTGAACCGGGTTGCCGCTTTCGTCCTCAATGTAAAAGCGATAGTACCACTTCTTTCCTTTCTTTCTCACAGAACCTTTTGCCATAATACTCTCCTTTCGCTACGGCAAACGGAACTGTTGTTGTGTGTTGCCATGATTATACCAAAGGGCAACCACCCATTCAATTATGCCGTATTCTTTTGAAAGCACCAAAGTTAATCCACATGGCGCACTTGATTACAATCCAGCAGATTGCGGCCTTGATTGATTTCCATAAAGCTATCGAGAAGATCGGTGCGGATGATTGATTTGCGACCTATTCGCAGAACGGGGATTTTACCCCAACTGACTAATTGGCGAAGCGTATTGCGCCCGATGCCTGTGTATTCGGCGGCTTCGTCAATCGTCATGCCTATTCTGCAATTCCCAGCGTTTGCACAGGGGTTCGATTTATTGCGCCCTGGAGTATCGGGCGGCGAAACGCCCTTTTGGGCGATCAACGGAATATTATCCATTTTCGTTCCTCCTTATGGATTAAAAGGAAAACAGCCGCGCCGGTTATGTCCGTGTCCGCGTGGCCCTGGTGGGCGCGACGGCAGAATAACGGCACGGCTGTCCCTTCGTTTCGATTTACTGTGTTTCAAGGCTTCCCGGACGGACAGGCGGCTTTCCTGTCCTCATAGGCGTTGCACCTCCCCCCATTCTGATGGCGGGCCGTTCTCATTGCCTGCGACGGTTTTTTCGCGCTCGGACTGTGACTAAACGGAAGTTTCATTACATACAGATACTTGCCGCAGGGCCGCCGCCATCCATTGGACGCTGCCCTGCCTGCGGCGCTGGCGTTTATCGCTCCGCTTCCTACGCCCTGGGGAAAAGATCACTCCCTTCCTGGCTGGAAACATCGTGGCGCGCCCGCCGCCCAGCTCCCTGCATGCCGCTACTCGCGGCTTGTGCCCGGTTTGCCATATTCAATTTTCAAGGTTCGCCCAAAGGGGGAAAAGTCTGTCCCTCATAAACCATTTCATTTTTGAGGATATAGTTGCGCCCCTAAAAGCGATTTTTTAGAAAAACCTCCATGCTTTTCAGGGCTTTGTTGATGGAACGTGTGATCTGGCTTTTGTTCACTCCCTCGGCTTTAGCAATAGCCGTCTTGCTCATTCCTAAGAAGTAATGGGCATAAACGCGCTTGGCCTGCTTGTCCGGCAGGCTGGCGATGGCCGCGTGGAGCTGTTGGTTTGTAACTTTGCGTTGGTATATCTCGCAGGGGGACAGGGACATGAACAGGATGTCATGCTCGATGCCGTCGCTCCGGTCAAGGGAGAAGTAGGCTTTATGACGGTATGTACGCAGGCGATAGGCCGCCTCTTGCAACTCAAGGCCGCGCAGCAGGGCGACAACCTCGTCCGGCACGTCAATAAAGCAGTCGGACGTATAAAACGGGTAGTAATCCCGCAGATTTATCCTTGTCATTTGTTTTTCCTCCGTTTCGATTTTTGGGGATGGGCGAATCGAAACGGAGGGAGGCGGGGAGCGGCAGCGGATGCGGCCTCTCAAGGGCTTGTCCGCTATATGGGCATAGAAAATAAGCCCGGCGCTTCCCGGACTTTGGGGAAAACGGTGATTTGCAAAAAGATAGCCGGGTCTACTCGAAAAGGTAAACCCGGCTGTAAAAACTGATGTATCAAGCGGTTCGCTGCCCGCAGGTTCGTCCCCTGACGCCTCCTGCTCAGTATGATTACCCTTGAACTTCCGTGCTGTTTTTACCTGTACGTTGGAATGGGCGTGAACCTGCCTGATATTGCATTGCTGTTCGCCCATACAATATCCGCTCCATTCAACGCGGCAACACCCTGATACAAGAGCAAAGGCGCTGCTGTGCCGAATTTTCGCAACTTATGACACCTGAAAAACCTTGCTTCCTGCGGGATACGCCAGCGCCCGCGAATTTTGCGTGTTCCTTTTTGCTGCCCTTTGGAAAATGGACGGGGATTATGTCGAACATAAAAAAATCAGGCGGCCTTGTAATTTACAAGACCGCCTGATGGGTTATTGACTTGGTTTGTATTTTCGACATAGCCGTCGTTTGTTGGGTAGTCGCCTCATTTTTTTCTTCCTTCCGTGTACTTTTCGTCTATGCTTACCGAACAGCCCAGACAGGTTTTGCAGTTGATTATCATTAGGGAATCTTAAAAATTTCTTTGGCCCTTTGATAATCTTCTTTTAAGCGGATGGAATAGCCGAATCTTTTCCCGTCTGTTCCGGTCAGGGAAATGGCCTGGGTAAAGGGCAGGGTTTTAGCGTCCTTTATTTCATTCCATCCCAGGAGCCGTTTGGCCCGGCCTTGCTTCAATACTTCACGCAGGGGAAGGGTGACGACCATTTCCCGCAACGCATTGATGATGTCCTGGTAGGCCGACATCCACTGCCACTTGCCGATATCCGCGCCCGCAACAACTTTATCCACTCCGGGCAAAGGCACGGTCAGCGCCCAGATCGCTTTGTTGGTAATGAGCAGGGCATTCTCCGGAATCAGCACCTTTCCCGTCCCCAAAACAGCAACGCTGCGGGTTTTTCCATATTGCATCACGGCGGGGATGGTATCCAGCAAAACCTC
>JAAZHX010000042.1 GCA_012510495.1 Smithella sp. | reverse complement strand
TGGCTACATGTACCCGAACGGCAGCGGCATTGGCGGACCTCTGATCGCCAGCGGCAGCAGCATTGCTGATGGTCTCACCAATCTGCACCCAGAGACTGGTCAGGGCAACCCCGCAGCGGTCTGGACCTTTGGCGCCCACGCAGTTGATATCGAAGTCGATGTTGAAACTGGTGATATCACCGTCCTTAAAGTCGCCTCTGCTTTTGATATCGGGCAAGTGATTAATGAAAAACTGGTATACGGACAAATCTGCGGCGGCGTTTTGCAGGGTCTCGGATCCGCTCTGCTGGAAGGTTACAAATTCAATAAAGACGGTCAATTGATGAACCCGTCCTTTACTGACAACAAGATTCCAACCATGAAAGATATGCCCATCGAGATCGTCCCGATCTACATCGAGAATCCGCAGCACAACGGTCCTTATGGCGCCCGTGGTGTTGGCGAGCATCCGATGATCTCCATCCCGTCGGCAATTGGTAATGCTGTTTACGATGCCCTTGGGATCAACTTCCACGTCTTACCACTTTCACCTGAAGCAATTGTGCTTGGAATTCAAAGTGGAAGAAAGTCAATCCTCTGCACCGACGTCGACTGCCTCCCGGGGCGTCTCTAGGACAGAGCCTGAATATAGAATACTCGGCATCCCTCAACCGCCTTGCGTTCAGTGAGCGCAAGGCGGTGGGAGGAAAGGAGCGCAGGTTATAGACAAAAAATCTATCACAATAGTTTTTCAGAAACACGTTTTTATTAAAAATAAAAGGAGAAAAAATGAAGTGGTTTACTAAATCAGATAGTACGATCGGGTTCCTTCCGGATGAGACTCCTCCGTTCTGGAAGTTGCTGCTTTATGCTATCCAACAAGTTATCGTCATGTTCCCTGCTACGATTACCGTAGCCCTCATTACCAAATTCCATATTTCAACAACCATTTTCGCCAGCGGTTTCGCCACCCTTTGTTTTATTTTGGTCACCAAAGGCAAAATCCCCCTGTATTATGGCTCCAGCTTCTCTTATATTGGCGCCATTGTAGGTTTGGTCGGCGCAGATTATCTGTCGAGTGTCGCCATTCTCCCCGATGAATGGATTTCAATCGTTACCTTCGGTATCGTGATGTCCGGTTTTATCTCGATTGCCGCCGGTATCCTGGTCAACAAACTTGGCAAGGATGTAATCGACAAAATTCTTCCTGCTACCATCACCGGTCCAATCGCGATGGTGATTGGTCTGACCCTGGCTGGCAACGCCATGGCAGACGCATCCCCTGCCGTTGCTGGACCCGGCTTGGTTAACAACCTGCCCTGGATCGTCTCACTGACCACCCTGATCGTGACCATCCTGTTCTCGGTCTATCTCAAGGGTTTCCTTTCCCAGCTGCCGCTGTTCCTTGGTATGCTGGTTGGCGTTGCCGTCGCAGGAATCCTGACCGCAGCCACTGGCTCAGACCTGTTCCGCCAGCTGCCCGAAGAGGTTGCCCGACAAGGCATTTTCGCCTTGCCACACTTCACGATTCCGACGGTCCACTGGGGAGCAGCACTGGCAATTATGCCGGTCGCTCTCGCCACGATTCCGGAATCTACCGCTCACATCTACCAGTTGGATGTGTATGTCAATGACCTGGCAAAGAAAATCGGCACAGAAAAGAAATATGACCTCGCCAGCCGCCTTGGCAGCAACCTGATTGGTGATGGCACCGGTGACATTGTCGCCGGTTTCATGGGCGGTCCTGCTGGAACCAACTATGGTGAAAACATCAGCGCCATGGCAATTACCCGCGTCTTCTCGGTGCCTGTGTTAATTGCAGCCGCGATCATCGCCATGATTATTGCCTGCTTCACCCCCCTGGTCAAAGCGATTTACTCCATCCCCCTGAGCGTTATCGGCGGATTGGAAATTTACCTGTTCGGCGCCATCGCTGCCCAGGGTATCGCAATTATGATTGAAAAGAATGTTGATATGTTCAGCGCTAAAAATATCGCTGTCATCGCCACAATCTGTGTAATCGCCATCGGTGGACAATATTACTTCGGCGGTATGATCCCCTTCTTCGGGGCTCAGCTTCCCGCCCTGGCAACTGCCTCAATCTTCGGTATCGTTTTGAACGCTGTGCTGAACATTGGCAAACGCTCCGATCACCACAAGGAAGCCGCCTGATTAGCGGTCTTGTTCTGATCTAAAGTAATACCTATCAAGGAGTTGGTCTGCAGACCAACTCCTTTCGCTTTAAATTGGGGATCAATTTGTGCGAAAAATACTTGACACTACCCAAAGCCCTCTCCTGGGAGAGAGCCCGCGCAGCGAGGGTGAAGTGTGCATTGGATGCATTGGAGCCCTGGCGGTCAGGTGTCATCCCCGGCACGATCTTTATTGGGAAGGCGGCTTGACCCCTTCCACTGTTTTCTCCTACACGAACCGTCTTCTTCTCAAACGCACCTGCTCCCCGCTCCCCCATCTGTCATCCTGAGCGCAGCGAAGGATCTTGTCGGCAAAGGTTCAGATTCTTGTTGGCTGTCCAACAGGAAATCAGAATTAGTGTCTCTAAGTTTTTATCCGGTTTTTTGTTGACGACCCACAAGGATCTGCCCCGAAGGGCTGGTACCGTTTTCTAACGCAAGTAATTACGCCAAAGGCGCAAGACCACTACATCGTCGTTTCAATGCCCCGAAGGGCTGGTACCGTTTTCTAACCGGGACATTTCTTCCGAAGGCCATCTTGTCTTGTGCCCGTTTCAATGCCCCGAAGGGCTGGTACCGTTTTCTAACAAGGAGTTGAAATGAAAGCGATAGATGGTAAATTGCGGTTTCAATGCCCCGAAGGGCTGGTACCGTTTTCTAACCTGAACCTAAGTAAACGCGCTAATGAACTGATTGACGCTTTCAAACGGTTTCAATGCCCCGAAGGGCTGGTACCGTTTTCTAACTGTCGTGATTTTGGTAGTTCTATATTTAGTCGCTTTCACGGTTTCAATGCCCCGAAAGGCTGGTACCGTTTTCTAACCGATGAAGCGGAAGAAGTGGTCTTAACCGAGAAGGTAATCGTTTCAATGCCCCGAAGGGCTGGTACCGTTTTCTAACGAAGCCCTTGCAGAACAGTATTGCAAAGATGAACCACTAAGAGTTTCAATGCCCCGAAGGGCTGGTACCGTTTTCTAACAGCAAAAGTAGATTTCGTATTTTACGGAAACGCAAGCGATGTTTCAATGCCCCGAAGGGCTGGTACCGTTTTCTAACTGTGAACCCCGACCCTAACTTCTTTGACTGTTGTTGCCGTTTCAATGCCCCGAAGGGCTGGTACCGTTTTCTAACTAAAGAGTATTCGCAGGAAAACGCAAGACTAAATCAGGAAAGTTTCAATGCCCCGAAGGGCTGGTACCGTTTTCTAACGA
>JAAZHX010000075.1:2500-67057 GCA_012510495.1 Smithella sp. | reverse complement strand
AGACGGCAACCGTCGCATTCTAAAATTATCACTGGCCATGAAACGCCGGGAGTGGTTTCTTGGGCTTTGGGACAAAACATCACGCTTCTCGTTGCCTGTAACCCTTCCAAAATTGAACCCTATTGCGTAATCTGGGATAAAATCACTTGACAGGATTTTTGTGATCGATTATGCTCGCATACAAGTAAATTGCATGCAAGGATAATTGTCTCATGCAGGAAAACGATTGCATCTTCTTTCAGCTTTCCAAAGCCTATCAACTGGGCAACCGTTTTCTTACCCAGAAAGTTTCCGAACTCAATCTCACCTCCGTCCAGGCCATGATCCTGGGCTTTCTCGACCGGGATGACCAGATTACATCCAGTGAGCTGGGGAAAAGGGCGGAACTCGACAGCGCAACACTCACGGGTATCCTGGACCGCCTGGAAGCCGCCGGTTTTATCGAGCGCAAAAGTAATCCCGACGACCGGCGATCCATTCACATTCATCTGACAAAAAAAGGCAAGACAATGGCCCGGGAAGCAAGCCGGGTCATTGCCGAAGCCAATCAGGATTTTCTGCAAGTTTTAACCGAAGAACAAAAGCGGGATCTGCACAGCATTATTCAAATCCTGCGTCTTTCCGCGCCGCGCGGTTGAGGACGTGCATTACCCCGGACACGATGCCGGAGAAAAGGATCGAACATGGGAAAAACATTTAAAACCGGCTGTGTCCTCTGTCCGCAAAACTGCGGTCTGGAAATCGAGGTTGAAGAAAACCGCATCGTCCGGGTCAGGGCGGACAGGTCCAACGCCAAAAGCGAAGGTTATGTCTGCCGCAAGGGCATGAATGTCGCTTACCACCAGCACAATGCCGACCGCCTGAAATACCCGCTCAAGAAAGTTGGAGACAAATTCGAGCGCATTTCCTGGGATCAGGCCGTCGAGGAAATCGCCGCGAAGCTCAAAGGCATTATTGACCGCTTTGGCCCCCGTTCGTTTGCCTATATGGGCGCCTGCACACAGGGGTGTCATTTCGAAGCGGCTTTCGGCATCCGCCTCCTGCGGGGCCTTGGCTCCCAGTATCACTACAGCGCCCTGGCCCAGGAATTTGCCGGCGCCTTCTGGGTGGTCGGGCGCACACACGGCCGCCAGTATCTTCATGACGGCCCGGATGTCGACAACACCGATGTCCTTTTGACCTTCGGCTGGAACGGCATGCATAGCCACCAGATTCCGCAGGCCCCTCTCAAGCTCCGGCGCCTGTCCAAAGATCAGGACAAAATACTGATCGTGGTCGATCCGCGCAAAACCGAAACGGCAAAGCTCGCCGACATCCATCTGCCCATCCGCCCCGGCACGGATTCTCTTTTGCTCAAAGCCATGATTTCCATCATTCTGAAAGAAGGCTGGGACAACAAAGACTACCTGGCAAACCGCACATCCGGATTTGATGCGGTCAAGCCGTATTTTGACAACTTCGACGCGCGCGCCGCCGTGAAAGTCTGCGAACTGGATTTTGACGCGGTGCGCGAAGTCACCCGACTTTACGCCACACGCAAATCTTCGTCGCGCCACGACCTGGGCATTTTCATGGGACGCCACGGCGCTCTGAATTCTTATCTCATGGTCATTCTGCAATCGATTTGCGGCCGGCTTTGCACGCCGGGCGGCAATGTCATCCCCGGCCACGTGATGCCCATCGGCTCTCACTCCGATGAAAACAACCCCAAAACCTGGCGGACGGCGGCCACCAATTCCTTTCCGGTTTGCGGCGTGTTTCCCCCCAATGTCATGCCGGAAGAGATTCTCTCCGATTCTCCCGAGCGTCTGCGGGCGGTGCTGGTCTCCGGTTCCAACCCTCTGCGCTCCTACGCGGATACCACGGCTTACGAAAAAGCCTTCGCGCGGCTGGATCTGCTGGTCACGGCGGAAATTGCCATGACGGAGACGGCGGCGCTTTCTCATTACGTTCTGCCTTCCCGCACCGGCTACGAGTCGTGGGACAGCACCTTCTTCCCCATGACCTATCCCGGCATTCATTTTCAAATGCGGCGGCCGATCGTTGAACCGGACGGAGAACAACTGGAACTGGGAGAAATTCATCTGCGGATCGCCGACAAACTGGGGTTGATTCCGCCGATTCCGGAAAGCCTTTATCAGGCGGCCTTTGCAGACCGCGCAACCTTCGGTAAAGCGCTGATGGAATATGCGATGACGGAGGCAAAAGCCCTGAAAGCCATGCCGTTTGTTCTGGGCAAGACGCTGGGCAAGGCTCTGGGTTCCGTCCATCTGGCGGCGCTTTGGGGGATGCTGCAGACCGCTCCCAAATCCTTTCGGGAAAACGCCATCCGGGCCGGATTCAAATCGGGGCCGGGCCTGGGCGATGAATTGTTCCAGGAAATTATCGATCATCCGGAAGGCGTCTGGGTGGGCAGGATTGACGCTGAGAATAATTTCACCCAGTTAAAAACCGAAGACGGCAAAATTCACCTGCACATCCCCGAATTGCTCGATGAACTGAAAACCATTGAGGCGGAGGCGGAAGAAAAGGCTCTGGCGCTGCCTTCCGAATTTCCGTTGATTCTGATGGCCGGCCGTCACATGGACATGAATGCGAACACCAACATGCGCGATCCCGCCTGGAACAAAGGCAAGCGCGCCTGCACGCTGGCGATGCATCCGGACGACGCGGCGGCGTTACATCTCCAAGACGCTCAACAGGTCAACGTTACCACGGAAGCCGGCAGCGAAGAGATTGAACTGGAAATCACGGATACCGCGCGCCCCGGTCACGTGGTCATTCCGCACGGCTTCGGCCTGGTGTACGACGGCGTCAAATACGGCGCGAACGTCAACCGCCTGACGAAAAACACGCACCGAGACCGGTTCGGCACGCCGATGCATCGATTTGTGCCCTGCCGGGTAGAGGCAATATAAACTGAAAGGAGTCAATTATGAATGAACTGGTAAAAATTTCAATCGCAGATCACGTTGCGGATGTCCGTTTCAACCGGCCAAAAAAATACAACGCGCTCAGCTTTGACATGATCGACGCCATTGCCGATGCCATCAACCGGCTGGCAAAGGAACCCGGCGTCCGGGTCGTGGTGATTTCCGGCGAAGGCAAGAGCTTCTGCGCCGGGCTGGATGTCGAGAACTTCGCGGCTCTCCTGTCCGGAGAAAAAAGTTTTCCCAATCTGACACAGCGTTATCAGAATCGGATCACGAACATCTACCAGCATGTCGGCTACGGATGGAAAGAACTTCCCGTGCCGGTGATCGCGGCCATTCACGGCGTAGCGCTCGGGGGCGGGTTCCAGATCGCCATGGGGGCGGATATCCGCTTCAGCACGCCTGAAGCCAAGCTCTCGCTGATGGAAATGAGATGGGGCTTGATTCCGGATATGAGCGTTACCCAGACCATCCGCGATTTTGTGCCGATGGACGTGGCCAAGGAACTGATTTTCACAGGCAAGGTGGTCAAAGGCGAAGAAGCTCTCCGGTTGAATCTGGTGACGCACGTCTGCGAGAAACCCCTTGAGGAGGCCATGGCTCTGGCCCGGGAAATCGCGTCCAAAAGTCCCGATGCCGTGCGCGCGGCGAAAAAGCTCATCAATGAAGTCTGGCACGGAGATTCCGCCAGGGGGCTCATGATGGAATCCGAACTGATGATGGCGCTCATGGGCAGTCCCAACCAGCTCGAGGCGGTGAACGCAAACTTCACCGGGCAACCGCCAAAATTCAAGGACCCGGTTTGAAAGAAAGGAGGAAGGCATGGATCCGAAAAAAGTCAATGAAACCTTGAACACCTACATCCGGCCGCAGACTTTTCCCGTTGCCGTCAGGCTGTTCGCGGCAGGGGAAGCGCTTCCGGCCAAAGTCAAAATCCCCGTCCGGGACATGGGGCATCCGATCGCGCTTTGCCAGGCCTGGTCCCTTTCCCGGCGACACGGCATGGTCGTGGCTGTCGGCAAGGAAGATCAATGCTGCATCGGGGGCCACATCGCCATGGGATTTATGGACTCTCCCCAGGGAGGCACAGGCGATCCGGAAACGAAGCATGAACCGGGTAAATATGCCTTTATGGTCTCGGCGCCCATTGAACGGACCGATTTTGAGCCGGACCTGATCGCTCTGTATGTCAACTCCGCGCAGGCCATGCGTCTGGCGCAGGCGGCAGCCAACGGAGGCGGGGGCATCGGACCGACATTAGCGACCGGCATGGGAAGCTGCGGCGACATCGTGGCGCGCACGGTCAAAACGGATCTGAGCCAGTTTATCCTTCCCTCGGGCGGAACCAGGGTCTATGCGTCCACGCAGGACGGCGAGCTCATATTCACGATTCCGAAAAGCAAAATCGACCTGATGATGAAGGCGCTGGCGGATACGCATGCCATGGGGTTCCGCTATCCCGTCCTGGCGGATGTGCGGCATCGTCCGAACCTGCCGCCCTTCCTCGAAATTCCAAAAAATTCCTAAAATCCGGAAGGAGATAAAATCATGTGGGATGCTTCAAAGTGCGATCTGTGCGGTGATTGTCTGGTCAAGTGCCGTTATGTCGATTACGACAAGGACAGGGCCGCGCGTGAAATCAAACTTCTCATGGAAGGCCGGACGGCGGACATTCTGACGCACTGCATTACCTGCAACGCCTGTGTTCAAAACTGCCCGACCGGCGCTGATCCGGCCGATCTCATCTATACCCTGCAGGAGAAAACCGGGGTCAGCCCGATTGTCGCAGGGTTCAAGCCTTTTATAGACGCCGTTATTCAGGGGTTTGATGAAGGCGGCCCGAACCGGATCATCGAAGGAGAAGCGGATAAACCTGTTTTGTCCATGGACTCCTTCGGCATCAAACAGTTCCCGGAAGGAACGATGGAAAGCGCCATGTTCAAAGGCATGACGGTGGTCCGGGGAAAAAGTTTCGCTTCCCTGGTCGGCATGTGCCATATGGGAGGCGCGAGTCTTACCGGACGTTACGCCCGGCAAGTGATTGAAGGGCTGGCCGCGCTGGGCAAAGACATCGTTTACCTTCATAACGAAGGATATGTTCTGGCCCATGTCAGGGCGAAGGAGCTGGGCATTGACGTCCCCTACCGGTATCTGCACCTGTTCGAGTACCTGCGGGACTATCTGAAAAATAACGCGCCGGGCATCACCGCGCTGAATCGGAAAATCGCCTATCAGCCCAACTGCGCCGTCCGGTGGATTCCCCATCAGGACGCCTGGCTCGATGAAATTTTCGATCTCATCGGCGTGAAACGCGTTTCGAGAAAATACGAAGGAGTGGACGCTCTTTGCTGCGGCGGGCCAGCGCTGGCCGTCAATCGGGAGCTGGCGGCAAAAATGCAGAACGACAACATCCGGGATGCGCTGGACCACCAGGCCGAAGCCCTGATCACCATCTGTCCCATGTGCGATGTCGTCCTCGGCGCGCCTGTCGCAAAAGCCGGTCTGCCGAAAATATTCATCACCGACCTGTGCCGCATGGCGCTGGGCGAGGTGCTCTGGCCCGCTACCGCAAATTGAACTGTTTCATCTTCCGGTAAAGCGTCGCGCGGGAGATGTTCATTTTCCGGGCGATGCGGTTTTTGGGCATTTTCGAATTCAGCAGCCCGGCCAGCATCTCCCGGTCGGCTTCCGGACGCGTTTCGACATCCGCGCCGAAGGTATCCGCGCCGCCCGGACGGCGGATATGGTCCGGAATGAGATCGGCGGTCAGCACAGGCGTCTGGAGAAAATTGACCATTCGTTCGATGGCGTTCTGCAGCTCCCGCACATTTCCCGGCCAGGTATAATTCATAAACGCCTCCATCACCTTTTCGTCCACGCGGGTGATGCTTTTTTTCATCGCCACGGCATAGCGCCTGATGAAGCAGTCCGCCAGGAGAGGAATGTCATCGAGCCGGTCCCTGAGCGGAATCATCTCGATGGCGAAGACGTTGGCGCGATAGTAAAGATCCTCGCGAAAATTTCCCCTGCGGACCTCTTCCCGCAGGTCCTTGTTGGTCGAAAAAATAATACGCACATTCACCGGCCGGACGCACGTGCCGCCGATGCGCAGTACGGATTTGTCCTCGATGACCCGCAGAAGAGCGGTTTGCAGCTCTAGCGGGGTTTCGGCAATTTCATCGAGGAACAGTGTGCCGCCGTCGGCCAGCTCGAATTTGCCCTGATTGCCGCCCCGCCGCGACCCCGTGAAGGCGCCTTCTTCATGTCCGAACAGTTCGCTGGCAATCAAATCCCGGGGGATGGCACCGCAGTTGATGGCGACGTAGGGACCGCTCTTCCGGTCGCTCTCATTGTGAATGGCCTGGGCAAAAATATCCTTGCCGGTTCCGCTTTTTCCCAAAAGCAGAACATTGGAGCGGCTCCGGGAAACCATTCTGGCCTGGTCCACCGTCCTCAAAAAGCGGGGATTTTTCCCCTGAATATCTTCAAAGCAAAAATTGGCGGTCGCCCCCATCATCCGGGTCACCATGGACTTGGCCCGCTGAATTTTATTGAGAACAATGATCTTGCCGATCATGTTTTTGTCCGACGACAAAATCGGATTGCAGGTCAACGTAAAATCGCCCGAAAGATGCCTGAAAAAAATGCGAACTTCCGTGTCGGTGACGGTCTCCTGGTTTTCGATCAGATCAAAGAACTGCTCGTTTCCCCGTTTGAAAATATCCCGGAGCCTCCGCCCTTCAAAGTCGGCATCCTCCGGGAGTCGGAACATCTTCCGTGCGTTTTGGTTCATCAGCTTCACATGGCCCGCGGAATCCACCGCGATGAGCGCTTCCTGAATCGACGAGATCACTGTCTGCTGATAGCTGTAGGCCACGCGGGTTTCAGACAGAGCCTTGCGGGTGCGCAGCTCGTTTTCAATAGCATTTGCCGTCGCCACCGTCATGCCCAGAGTGTGAGGGTTGGCGCGGTAATACCTTCCGAACAGCGCGAGACAGCCCAGCAGATGTCCTTCCGGACTAAAAACAGGCGACCCGCATCCGGTCGCGCCGTGATACATTCGGATGTAATGCTGCGCGCCGAACACCTGCACGGGCTTTTTATAAAAAACCACAGCGCTCGCGGCATTGTTGCCCGAATTTTTCAGGTCCCAGCAGGCCCCGGCATAGCCTCTGGCCGTCTGCACCAGCCGGTCCTCTTCGGGATCGCCAAAAATCTCCAGCACATACCCCTTGCTGTTCAGAAGGCTGACCATAAATCCCGACCCCTCCAGAAAGCGGTACAGGCTTTTCATAAACGGTCGGCTGACATCAATAAATTCCCTGTGCGCCGCAAGGAGAGCTTCCAGCGCATCTCCAGTCAATACTTCATTTTCCGGATGGGCAAACGGATCGAGGCCAAGCGCAGCACAGCTTACCCACGAATCAAACACCTGCCTTGGTATAATGGAGTGGTCAATGTTGCGGTCGCCTGAAACAAATTTTTTCCATTCCAGATAGGTCTGCTGGTAAAATTTCTCGTAGTACTCCGCGCCCATCAGATTAATGTCCCGAAGCAGCCTTCGTTTTGCCGACCTGGACTCTTGTGTCATGCCGCACTCCTACCCTGAACAACCGGACGGTTGTCTCACAAATGTCTCAAATATTGTCTCAATGAGACATTTGTAAAACATTTTTTGATACAAAAATCCAGAGAAATTTTAAAAAATCAAAACAAAACAACACTCTAAAATTATTTAAGATTTGGCATACTGAATGCTAGTCATTTATTGAAAAGACGATTGGCTGAAACAAATACAATCAGTGCGGTTAAATTCACTAACCGCTAAAATTCCCCTTTTTTAATCCTACCGAAGGGGGAGAGGGATTCGGAGAGCGAACAGGTATCTCCAACATGCCTTCCCTGAACCCTCTCCCTCACCTTCCTTGAATGCATCGCCCTTCTTTCCACTTATCACCTTTTTCCATCCACTTCTGTTATCCCGGGATCGGCAAGTTATTCCCCAACAAAGCCCCAAACCCGTGGAGTGGATCGCTATCCACTATCCACTGTTTTCAGATAGCTTCCCGCTTTTTCCAGCTCTTCCGGCGTATTGATCCCCATGACTTCCACATCATCCGCCGTCAGGAAGGCATGAACCTTCCTGCCTTCACGCCGGGCAATTTCCACGATATCCGTCAGATAATACTCCTTTTGCCGGTTGTCGTTTTTGACCCGGGCCAGCGCGGCAAACAAAAACGGCGTGTCGACGCAGTAAATGCCCGTATTGATTTCGAGAATTTTTCTTTCGGCTTCGGTTGCGTCCTTGTGCTCGACGATTTTCAGGATTTCGCCCCGGCCATCTTTTACAATGCGTCCATACGCGTGCGGCCCGGGAGGCTCGGTTGTCAAAACGGTGACACAGGATTGCGCGGCCCGATGCTGACGGATCAGCGACCGAATGGTTTCCGGCTTCAGAAGCGGCACGTCGCCGCAGAGAATAACCGTCAGACCGGTATAATCTTTAAGAACGTCACGAGCCTGCAAAACGGCGTGTCCGGTCCCCAGTTGCGGCATCTGATCCACGAAAATCAAATCCGGATAAGGAAACGCTTCTCTCACCCTGCCCGCCTGATGCCCGACAACCACAACGATTTTCTCCGCGCGGGCCTTGCGTGCCGCCTTCAGGCAGTAGTGCAACAGCGGCTTTCCCTCCAGCATATGGAGGACTTTGGCCATATCCGATTTCATGCGGGTGCCTTTGCCCGCCGCCAGAATCAGCGCGCAGAACTGCGAATTTTTTTCCAGCATCTGCTCCTTACCCCGCAGGCGTCCGCAATCCCTCCAGGGACTGCGGCGCAATCACCAGAACTTCCCGAACGGATTTCTGATCCGAATCCTCCACGACAAAAATCGTCCCGCCGAATTCCAGCCTTTCCCGGCGCAGGGGGATTCTCCCCGCCTGAGCAATCAGAAAACCGCCAAGCGTTTCATAATTGCCTTCGGGCAGCTTTGTCGGCAGGATTTGGTTCAAATCTTCTATCTTCATCCGCCCGTTCACCAGGTACCGGCCGGGAGCCGTCTTTTTGTGAAGCTTTTTCCCCTTGTTGTACTCTTCATCGATGCTGCCGATAATTTCCTCCCCGATATCCTCCATGGTCACAATTCCGACCGCGCCGCCGTATTCATCCACGACCACGGCCATGTGCTCACGCCGTCTCTGCATGTCAATCAAAAACGGCACGGCCTTTTTCGCTTCCGGAACATAAAACACATCCTTCCGCATGCAGTCGGCCACCGTCGCGTCGTTTTTCGCTTCCGGCTCCTGCCGGCTTTTCAGCAGCGCGTCGAGAAGATCAAAATAATGCAGGATGCCGACAATATTGTAAACCGTGTCCGAATAAACGGGAATGCGCAGATATTTTTTCGCTGCGACCACGCGGGCCGCTTCATCAAGCTTCATCTGCTGCGGCAGGGCCGTCAGCGCGGAAACGGGAACCATGATCTTTTCCGCCGTGAGTTCGGAAAAATCAAAAACGCGGCTGATCATTTCCTTTTCCGCGGTCAGAATGTCGCCGCCTTCCGTCTTTTCCCCCAGAATATACTTCAACCCTTCCTTGGTAATATAGGAGTGTTGCCGGATTTTCGGATCGGAAGAAAGATTCACCGCGCCCCGGGAAATCGCCGCGACGCCATAGGCCAGCGGATAAAATATGTAAGAGGAAAGACGGATAAAATGAGCCACCCGGATGGCCATCGTCTCCGCGTAGTGCTGGAAGATGCTGCGGATGACAATCATGATAAACAGGACGGGCAGCATGATCAGAAAGGCGATTTGCTCGCCCTGCTTCGCCCCGAAATATTTGATCAGAAGCCCCGTGACCAGCGTGGAAGCGGCAATGATCGCCAGATTGGTGCCGATGAGCGTTGTGGAGATAAACCATTCGGGATGCTCCTTCAGCCTGACCGCCTGACGGGCGGAGGACGATCCACCACGCGTATGACATTTGATCTTGTTGATGTCGGAGGAAAAAAGCGCGACTTCCCCGCCGGAATAGAGGGCTTCCAGGATCAGACAAAGCACGATGGCGGCGATCATCAGATAGAGGCTCATTCGTCTTCCTCCGTCCGCGCCAGCTTTTCCTTTTCAATCCGGATTTTCAGGATGCGCGTTCTACCCACGCTTTCCACCCGGATGGTGTAGCATCCAAAATGGATCATGTCTCCCCGCTCCGGCATTTTCCCGAACAGATGCAGAACAAAGCCGCCGATGGTGTCGAATTCCTCCTGCGGCAGGGAGGCCTGCAGCAGTTCGTTGACCTGTTCGATCGACATCCGGCCGGGAACCACAAGGGTGTCGGCATCCGGCATGTCGCACTCGTAGCATGCCGTGTCGTCATCCCCGTAGGCCTCCTCAAACAGATGCTCGAGAATATCCTCCAGCGTCACCAGGCCGGACACGCCGCCGTATTCATCCACGACGATGGCGATCTGTATCGATTTTTCCTGAAAATCGGAAAGCAACCCGTTGATCGTCTTGCTCTCGGGGACAAAATAGGGTCTGACCAGACTTTTTTCAATCGAGGCGTCCGATCCGGTCGGCAGGGCGCTGCCAAGCAGGTCGCGGGCAAAGAGAATGCCGACAATGTCATCCCGGTCGTCCCGGTAAACAGGCACCCGTTCGCAGCGGCTGGCCACCACTTCCCGGATAATGTCCGCAACCGGCATGTCCAGGGCGAGGCAAAACATTTCCACGCGGGGAATCATGATGTCCGTCACCGGCCTGTCTCCCGATTCAAAAATCGTTTTGATGAGCTCTTTCTGGGATTCATCCACCACGCCTTCCCGGCTGCCCGCGTCAACCAGATGCTTGAACTCGTCTTCCGTCAGGACGTCGGCGCCGTCCATCCTGCGCTGGCCCAGGCGTTTCAGAAGCAGTTCCGGCGTTTTTTCCAGCGCCACGACGATCGGGCGTTCCAGACGGGAAATCAAAAGCAGCAGCGGCGCCACAGCCGATGAGATCTGCATGGGATACGTTACGCCGAAAGTTTTGGGAATAGCCTCGCCGGCCAGAAAAAGAACGATGGACGTGGCAACGATGGAAATCCACTGCCCTTTCTCGCCGAACAGCGCGATAAAGAAGGACGCGGCCAGAATGGAAATACTGATGTTGACGGCTTCATTGCTGGTCACCACAGTGATCAGCAGACGCCGGGGATGCCCCAACAGCTTCACCACGGAATTGAGGAAAGGATAATTGTCCGACTTCATCTTGTGCAGATGAAGGTCCGAAAGAGACAGGAGAGCCGCCTCCGCCGACGAAAAGAAACCGGAAAACAAAAAAAGAATCAGCAGAATAATAATATCCGAACTCAAAATGGATTACGTCACCTCGCTGCTGTAATTCGTGGTCTCTTTGTAACAGATTACACAAAAAAGATACAGCGATTTCTGGACCGGGCGTCCGCCGCTGGTCGCCGCTGGTCGCCGCGGCCTTCCGAATATTCCGTTGACATCTACGGTCATCCTCCCTATACTCCGCCGCTAAAGAAAGAGAGGCCCTTTCGCAGAAGGATGCCTCCCCCCATCATAAGCAAATCTTTGAGGAGATGAGCATGCCAAACATCCTGCTGATAGGAAACGGCGCGCGGGAGCACGCGATCGCCGAAACCCTCGCGCGTTCCGCGCAAACCCCTTCCCTGATTTCCTGGATGAAGTCCAAAAACCCGGGAATCGCATCCCTTTCCCGAAAAACTCAAATCGGATCTTACGCGGACCTTGACGCCATCGCCGGTTTTGCCCGGGAAAATAAAATCGACTTCGCCGTAATCGGTCCGGAAGATCCGCTGAACAACGGCGTGGCCGATGCGCTGGCCCAAATCGGCATTCCCGCCGTCGGGCCGAACAAAAGTCTGGCGCGGCTGGAAACATCCAAATCGTTCACAAGGAACCTGGTCCATAAATACCGCATTCCCGGCAATCCGCGGTACCGGGTTTTTCCGTCTCTCGACAACGTGAAGGATTTTTTGAACGCCCTCGACGCCGTCGTCCTTAAGCCGGACGGGCTCACGGGCGGCAAGGGCGTCCTTGTGCAGGGCGATCACTTCGCCACGAAGGATGAGGCGCTTGCCCTGTGCGCGCAAATCCTGAAAGACAGCACCTCGGTGATCGTGGAGGAAAAATTCGACGGAGAAGAATTCTCGCTGCAGTGCCTGTGCGACGGCAAGACCGTCGTCGGCACACCGCTGGTGCAGGATCATAAAAGACGCTTTGACGGCGACTGCGGTCCCAACACGGGCGGCATGGGCTCCTATTCCCTCCCGGATCATTCGATGCCGTTTCTCCGGCCGTCGGACATTGAAGAAGGCCTCGAGATCACGCGCCGGGTGGCGGCGGCGCTTTGGGAAGAAACCGGCAGCCCCTACAAGGGTGTGATGTACGGCGGTTTCATCGCCACGAAAAACGGCGCGCGGCTTCTGGAGTTCAACGCGCGCTTCGGCGATCCGGAAGCCATGAACATCCTGCCGCTTTTAAAAACGGATTTTGTGGACGTCTGCAAACACATCATCGACGGGACGCTCGATCAACTGAATATTGAATTTGAAAAGAAAGCCACGGTCTGCAAATACATCGTCCCGAAAGGCTACGGCCTTTCCGCCGATCATCCCGACGCGGCATCGTCCCAAGCCAGGATCGAAGTCGGCGACACGGGCAAGGCCAGGCTGTATTACTCCTCCGTGGATCAAAGAGAAGACGGCATCTACCTGAGTTCGTCGCGCGCCGTCGGCATCGTCGGCATCGCCGACGATCTGGATGAAGCGCGAAAGATCGCGGAAGAAGGCGTCAAAGCCGTGAAAGGCCCCGTCGCTTACCGCGCGGACATCGGCACAGACGCGCTCATTCAAAAGCGGATTGATCACATGAAAAAAATCCGGAACGAATAATCCCGCCCGACAATCCGGACCGCCCCGGAAAACAGCAAGGCGCGAAGAACCGCCTCCGGATGGTCCGGTATCTTTGTTCGATGATGAGTTCTGAAAAAGGGGATCAGGCGCGAAAGACCTGATCCCCGGATAAAACGGACTTCTTGTTCGCAGGCAATCGTTCGGGTTACAGGGCTGCTTTGGCGCCTGCATTGATCGCCGTGATGATTTGATTCACGGACGCCTCGTCCATGATGATGTTGAGACCGAACATGACCGCGCGGCTCAGAATGGCGTCGCTTGCGGCCATGGTCGCCGGAGCATAGGAAGGCGTCTTCGTGCCGAAGTAATCTTTCTCTCCCATGTCTTCCAGCGCCTGCCAGTGTTTGGCATAGTGCCAGGTGTTTTCGGCGATGATCGCGCAGGGACAGCCGGTTTCTTTTGTCGCCGCCTGAAATTTTTTCGCGGCTTCGGCCGTCGGCATCATGAAGATGACGTGCGTCGCCGTATCGCCCTCCTCGTCGTTCATGGGGCGCGGTTTGATTCCCGTCGGGGCGACGGCATCCAGGATTTTCTTTTTTGTCGCGCGCAGCATCCCCAGGGCCTTCGGCATTTTGTCGAGCGCCACCAGGCCGAGCGCACCCTGGATTTCGCTTAAGCGGTAGTTGACCCCGAGGCCGGATTTGGCGTCGGCCCCCCGGTCATGGGCCTTGCTGTGGACATGCCCGTGGTCGTGATAGTATTCCATTTTTAAATAAACCGCTTCATCGTCGGTGAGAATGATGCCCCCTTCGCCGACCGTCAGCGTCTTGTTGGGGTCAAAGCTCCACGTGCCGCACTTGCCCAGCGTCCCGAGGCAGCGGCCTTTATACGTGCCGCCGACAACCTCGCAGGCGTCTTCAATCACGGGGATATTGTGTTTTTTGGCCAGGGCCGTGAATCGATCCATATCCGCCGCAACACCGAACATATGCACGGGCATGATCGCCCTGGTCTTCGGCGTGATGAGTCTTTCGACACTGGCCGCGTCCAGGCTCAGCGTCTCGTCGATATCCCCGAGAATCGGAACCGCGTTTAAGGCGACAATCGCCTCGATGGTCGCAATGAAAGTAAACGGCGTTGTGATTATTTCGTCGCCGGGCTGAATGCCGATGCCCTTGAGAGCAACAATCAGGGCCGCCGTGCCGCTCGAAACGCCCAGTGCATACCTGGCGCCGGTCAGGGCTTTCACCTTGTCCTCAAATTCATCCACCCGGTACTGCCCGTTTCTCACCGCATGCGAGCCGTAACGATGGATCATTTTCCTTTCGATGACGTCCGTCACTGCCTTTATTTCCGCGCTGTCAAAAATCTCCGTGCCTGCCATAATGTAAACTCCTTGTCTGATCGGGCGTCGGTTTCACCCGATGATTTTTATTTCGCTTTGACGGACAACCAGTTCTCCAGCCGGCTGTCGCCCCATTCTTCAGTGATGGAACAGCCTGAGCCCGCAAAACGCCATGACGATGCCATACTTGTTGCAGGTGTCGATCACCTGCCGGTCGCGGATGGAGCCGCCCGGCTCGACAATGGCGGCGACGCCGCTGCGGCGCGCGCGCTCGATATTGTCGCCGAAGGGGAAGAACGCATCGCTCCCCAGACAGACGCCGGTAACCTTGCCAAGCCAGGCCTTCCGCTCTTGTGTTGAAAGCGGTTCGGGGCGGCGCGTGAAGGTTTCGGCCCACATGCCCTCGCCGATCACGTCTTCGGGGGTGTCCCCCAGATAAACATCGATGGCGTTGTCGCGGTTGGGCTTGGCGACGTCGTCGCGGAAGGGCAGATCCAGCACCTTGGTCATGTGGCGAAGCTGCCAGAGGTCGGCCTTTTGTCCGGCCAGCCGCGTGCAGTGGATGCGGCTCTGCTGGCCCGCGCCCACACCGATCACCTGGCCGTCCTGCACGAAGCAGACGCTGTTGGACTGCGTGTATTTGAGCGTGATGAGCGCCAGCACGAGGTCGCGCTTCTGCGCGTCGGAAAGCGTCTTGTTTTCGGTCACGATGTTTTCCAGCATGCCCGCGTCGATCTTCAGCTCGTTACGGCCCTGCTCAAACGTAATGCCGTAAACCTGCTTGTGCTCGATCGCGGCGGGAACGTAGCGCGGGTCGATGGACACGACATTGTAGTTGCCGCCCTTCTTGGATTTCAGGATTGCCAGCGCTTCGGGCTCGTAGCCCGGAGCGATGATGCCGTCGGTGACTTCATTTTTGATGATCTTTGCCGTGGGAACATCGCACGGGTCGGACAGCGCGATCCAGTCGCCGAAGCTGCTCATGCGGTCGGCGCCCCGCGCTCTTGCGTAAGCGCAGGCAAGCGGTGAAAGCTCCATGTCCGGCGCGATGTGATACATCCGGCGCAGCACGTCATCCAGGGGAAAGCCCAAAGCGGCGCCGGCGGGCGACACATGCTTGAAGGAAGCAGCGGCCACCTTGCCGGTATTCTCCTTGAGCTCTTTAACCAACTGCCAGCTGTTGAGCGCGTCGAGAAAGTTGATATAGCCCGGCTTGCCGTTGAGCACCGTCACCGGCAGGCTTCCGCCCGCCGCCAGAAAAATCCGGGCGGGTTTCTGGTTGGGGTTGCATCCGTATTTCAATTGTATTTCATTCATGGCTTATCCCTCCACGGCCTGATATTTGTTCATGATGACGTCTTCATAGGAACCGTTCGAAAGATCGATGGCGCGGACAAACAGGCTCACCTTGTTGTCTTCGTTCAAGGATTCCCAGAGTTTGCCCGCATATTCGTTGGGATCTTCCTCGTCGAGGACCACGCGCAGCGGCTCGCCTTCGAAACTGGGTATCGGATTGCCGTTACATTTGTAGGTGCTGATGAAGCGCCCCGAACCCGCCAGGGGTTCCGGATAACTGAACGTAAATCGCTCGACGCTCTCCTCATTGCCGTCATCGCTCTTTAAAATGCTGAGCTTATAGCCGCCCTGGCGCATATTCAATACGCCGGAAATGCGGGGCGTCCAGTTGGGCTTGTCGTCTTCAAACGTGCGGGTCGCGAGCGCGGCTTCAAAATTATAGCCGGGATGGCGGTCGGCGATCAGAAAGTCATAGATGGTGTTGGTCTGGTCGCCGTTCGTCACAATTGTCGTGCCGTCCAGCGTCAGAACGGGATTGTAAATGATCAGATGCGGGTCCGTCATCCTGGAAGGATCGGCCGCCTTCGTGCGGATGCCGCCCTCAATGGGATCAAACACGCGGTTGCGGCTGTTTGTGCTCCGGCCCATGATGAAATAAGCGATCATGGATTTTTTGCCGTCCGGGGTTTTTCCGATGGCCAGGCCGCGGCCCGGATACTCGTTTCCGGCCAGATAGTCATATAAGTTCGTTTTCATGAAGTTTTCTCCCTGTTGCAAATTATGGATTGTCGTTTTGTGGCGCGAGTATATGAAGAGACGTTTCGTCTGTCAACCATGATTCGGCAAAATATCGTCATTATATGTATGCCCATAATCTTCTTGACAAAAAATTCACCGCCGCCTATGCTCATAACCGCAAAAAGAGGTTCTTATCAATTTACATTGCAACAATTTCTTCAACAACCGGTTCAACTGATTAATAAGAGGGTTCAGAAACTTCTAAAAAAATACTGCTGAAGGCGCTCCTACCGAGCCTAGAGAAACATTCTTCGGAATAACTGGTGCAGCAATAGGAGCGGTATTGACAAACCCAGCAGGAGCGGTTGGCATACTTTCCATATAAACAGAAGAATTAGAGCAAAGTTCAAGAAAGGAACCCCAAAAACCATGAAAAATGATTTAATAAAGAGCGTTTATGATTTGGAAGAAAAATCAGAGGGTATTGGAAGAAGAGATTTTATAAAAAAAGCTGGAATTGCTGGATTAGCCCTTGCTGGACTTGGAAGTTTGGGGGGGTGTTATGTACGTGTAGCTCACGAAAACGTTACAAAAGATTTTGATGTAAACTCTCATAAACAATACGATTCTGGACCAATTCCAATTACAAAAATAGAAGATTTCCTTCTATCAGGAGAAGAGCTCTATGGAATGAGACTTACTTGGCCAGAAGACAGGCACTATATGAAACTTAAAAGGCAAGCAAACCCTATGTTTTTAAATAACGTAAAGAGTGATGGAAGTTTATTAAAAAAAGAGCATTCTTGGAAAAGGCTTATGAATGCAGAATACACCGGAAAAACAAATTTCCCTAATTATTTTTTTTTTGTAGAATTTACAGAACTTGAAAATGAGGAAAATGCTAAAGAAAGAATTAAAGAAATAAAACCAATAATAGAAAATTTTAAATTTGGTGATTCATTTATATACTCATATAAAAAAGGAATTAATCCTACAAAAAGAATTTATTCAAGAGACAATTTTGTAGGATCTATTGCTACCACTAGAAATTTTATAAACGAAGCGCACAAAAATGAAAACATTGCTAGACTTGAGCTCTATCAAAAGAAAAGGGGACTAATTCTTCACTGGAAAGACGGATAAACGTTTTGTATTTTTCTTAATTTTATAATTTTAATACCGAACAAAAACTTTTAAATACCCTTATTACTAAGTAGTATTTAGTATATTAAATAAGATTAAGTATATTTTATCTTATTTTAAATATTTTGTAGTATTTAGTATTATTTAATGTTACTTTAAAATAGAGGTGAATTGATGAAGACAAGAATATCGGCAACAATTGATAAAGAAACGGAAAAAATTATTGAAGAGTTCTTAAAAAAAGGCAAATACAGAAATAAATCTCACGTTATTGAAGAGGCAATTAAATTGCTAAAGGAGAGGAAGTGATTTTTTCAAATAAAAAGGCCCAAATAAGTGTTTTTGTTATAATGGGTATTCTCTTAGTTGCAATGATTTTTTTATTCATCATTTTAAAAAAAGAAAAATCTCCCGAAACCGGAGGAAAATCTGAAACGGAGCGAAGCGATCGACTGTATTGATCTGTTGGGCTTTATTTTTTAGGAAAATACTTCACCTTGCTTATGTTTTTAAAGTCTGAATTTTGCGTCCATATAACGGCTTTGAATTCTTGTGCTGTGGCAAGAATGATACTGTCTGCCATGGGAAGTTGATGCTCCAGGCTCAGCCTTGAAGCTGCGATTGCCAATGGCGCGCTCAGGTCCACAACCTTTCCTCTTTGCATGGCAACAACCGCCTGTAATGCTTCATTGTCACTGGATTCCCTCAGGATGACTTTAAAGACTTCGTAAATAGTGACCGATGGGACAACAAGTAAATCTGAATCACTGAGTGGCGGCAAAAAATACTTGGCATTTGGCTCGTCGGCAAAATATGCAAGCCAGCCGGACGAATCTACAATGTTCATACTCTGTCTTCCTCTCGTTTGAATTCAGTATTGATACCCTTGAGAAATCCACGCAGTTCCTTGATATCGCGTTCCGGTATCAGTTCAATATGACCGGCATATTCAACAATCTGCATTTTTTGGCCTGGATAAAGCTGCAAAGACTCCCTGACGGTTTTGGGTATAACGATTTGATATTTTGGTGATACGGTTACTGATTGCATTCCAATACCTCCATCGATCTGTTTTGTGCTACGATATCATGATCGATATGGTTTTGTCAATCATATTGGGAATTCGGCAGGTATGGCTGAAAAAAAGTGTCCCTCTATCCACAGAGCCTTTCGCAATTTGGGAAACTTCGCATCCGGCGTTTTCACTTAAGAATGTCGCCTTCCCGCGTCTTGATTACTCCGCGATGCGATCGAGGTTTCTTTTCAGCCCTTCAAATCCAATTCTTTTCACGGCGGAATGTTGAAACAGCCTCCAGTATTGTTCTTCGTTGAGGTTGAACCAGTCCTCGCGGGTCATTTTCAGCAATCCGGCCGGGGCGTCGAAGTCTTTTTCACAGTGCGGAACGGCGCGGCGGTTCCAGGGGCAGACATCCTGGCAGATATCACAGCCGAACACGCGATTGGCCAGCCGATCTCCGAACGCCTCTCCGACGGCCGTCTTGTTTTCGACTGTCCAATAGGAAATGCAGCGGCCGGCATCCAGTGTTCGCGGGGCGACAAGCGCCTTCGCAGGGCAGGCGTCGATGCAGAGCGTGCAATCGCCGCATAGATCGTCAACGGGGCTGTCGCATTGCAGGGGGATATCGACCAGAATCGTCCCAATGAAACAAAAGGAGCCTCTCTCCGGTGAAATCAGGCAGGTGTTTTTGCCGATCCAGCCCAGCCCCGCGCGGGCGGCCCATGCCTTTTCAAGCAGCGGCGCCGTATCCACAAACACCCGGCCGCGAACCGGCGCGATGCCTGATGTGATGCTCCTCAAAAGGCGGTTTAGTTTTTCCCTGACAACGACGTGATAGTCTTTTCCGTAAGCATACTTTGCCAGAACAGGCGCTTCGGGATCGGCTTGCGTCCCGGGCGGATAGTAATTCAAAAGGACGGAAATGACCGACCGGGCGCCTTCGAAAAGCCGGGTCGGGTCAACCCGCTTCCGGGTATTTCTTTCCATGTAAGCCATCGAGGCGTGATACCCGTGATCCAGCCACTTCTGCAGGCGCGCCGCGTCTTCCGGGAGCGCTTCTGCGCGGGAAATCCCGCAACTGTCAAATCCGAGCCTGCGGGCTTCTTCCTTGATCGCGGCGGCCGGCAAGGCCGGATTTTCCAGGTCTTTATTCCCCGCGCCAATCGCTTTCATTTATTTCGTCCCTTTCCGAAGTCCGGCCGCTGCCGCCACTACCGCTTCCACCGCCCGGTCAATATCACCGGGGGTGGTCATGCGCCCCAGGGAAAACCGCAAGGCGCCCCGCACCCATTCGACCGGCGTCCGCATGGCTTCAAGAACATGGGAAACGGCAACCGAACCGGCGTGACAGGCGGCCCCGGCCGACGCGGCGACTTCCCGTCCGATTTCCTCCAGCAGCCGGTTGGCATCCAATCCCTGAAACGACAGGTTGAGCGTATTGGGCAGGCGGTATTCGGGGTGTCCGTTTAACCGCACGCCATTCGTGCGTCCGGCAATCCCCTCATGAAGCCGGTCGCGAAGCGCCCGCATGCGAAGCGAATCTTCGGCCAGGCTTGCGGACGCAATCTCACAGGCTTTGCCCAGGCCGACGATGCCCGCCACATTTTCCGTTCCGGCCCTTCGGCCCATTTCCTGCCCTGCGCCGTGGCAGAATTTCTCCGGCGCGAGGCCCTTTCGAATATAAAGAGCTCCGATTCCCTTGGGCGCGTAAAGCTTGTGACCGGCGATGGACAGCAGGTCCACGCCGAGGGACACCACGTCAACCGGGATCTTCCCCGGAGACTGGGCGGCATCGGTGTGCAGGACAATGCCGCGCGACCCTGCCAACCGGGCAATGTCCGCGATGGGCTGCACTGTGCCAACTTCATTGTTGGCGTGCATGACGGTAACGAGAATCGTATCGGGACGCAGAGCCTGCCGGATCTTTTCAGGATCCACCATGCCCCGCTCATCCACTGCCACGCGCGTCGTTTCAAACCCCTCGCCTTCCAGATACCGGCACACCTCGAGCACCGCCGGATGCTCAAAAACTGTGGTGACGATGTGTCGGCCCCTGTCCTTCAGCGCCCGGGCCATGCCTTTGATGGCCTGGTTGTTGGATTCCGTCCCGCCGGACGTAAAGAAAACTTCTTCGGGAAGGCAGCCCAGAAACTCCGACACGCGCCGCCTGGCTTTTTCCACGGCCTGCCCGGCGACCGCGCCATACAGGTGAGAGCTCGACGGATTGCCGAATTCCGTCTCCAGAAAGAGCCGCATTTCGGCGATCACCCGGGGATCAATCGGTGTGGTTGCATTGTAATCGAGGTAAACGGGCTGCGCCATAAAACACCTCTTTCATCAAGGACTGTCTGGATTTTCTTCAGGCTTTTGCGTCCCGGCTGCCTGCGGCCTCAGGGTGGTCAGGGAAGCACCACGGGCGCGGGCTCGCCTGCGACAGAAGTCTCCGGCTCCGGCGATGCCGGTTCAGGAGCTTTTTCTTCTTCTCCGCCTTCATCCTTCAAAACTTCATCATATTCTTCAATGACAATGCCGCGCCGAACCATGATTTGATAAATTCTCTCCGCCCGGTTTGCCGCATACCTTGAACTGCCGTCCGGGCGGAAACGCCTTGGATTGGGCAGGGCTGCGGCAAGCTGGGCCGCTTCCCGCGGGCCGAGGCCGGCGGCGGATTTGCCATAATACCGGCGCGCGGCGGTCCCCACGCCAAACAGTCCATCCCCCCATTCGGCCACGTTCAAATAGAGCTCCAGAATCCTTCTTTTGCTCAATTGCCTTTCGATTCGCCAAGTTAGAATGGCCTCCTTGATTTTTCGAACCGGATTTTTCGCCGGCGTCAGATATAGATTTTTCGCCAGTTGCTGTGAGATGGTGCTGCCTCCGGCCTTGAATTTCTTCTTTTGGATGTCTTTTTCCAGCGCCTTCTGCATGGCGTCAAAGTCAAACCCCTCATGGGACCAGAATTTATCATCCTCGGCAATGATCACCGCCTTCATCACGTAAGGCGACACCCCCGACAGAGGAACCCAAGATACGGATATCTTTTTATGAATGCCTTTTTTCTTCCAAATCTCTTCCCGATATTCCATGAAGGCGGTCTTGCCGGGACGATTCTTCCGGAGTACGGCCACGTCCGGATAAAAAAAATAGCGGCCGACGTCCACCGCAAAGAAAACAACCACCGCCAAGAAACTCCATAAAATTATCTTTTTCCACTTTTGCATCAACGGCGTATCCTCATCTTTTTCGTTTGCCGCTTCCTATACCTCATTGAAAAAGATTGCAAAATAAATTTGACATGCCCTTTCATTTTTAGTAAGGGGGGCACGTACGAAGTTGATAAAATGGATTTTAATTGTAAACTTTCGTTTTCAGTGTGCAGTAGAATGTCTATGACATAAAAATATTAGCTTCACCGATCCACCTGTGCACCGTTAACAAAATGGGGCTCTCCCCGCTAAAACAGGAGGCACTTCATGATGCAACGGCGAACCATGGTTTTTTGGGGATTGTTTGTTCTTTTTTTACTGTTCAGCTTTCAAATCGATGCCCATGCAATCCAGTATAAGGTTAAAAAAGGCGACAACCTTTCCCTCATCTCCAAACGAACCGGCGTCAGTGTCGCGGAAATCAAAAAAACCAACCGGTTAACCGGCGATGCCATAAAGCCCGGCCAGCTCTTAAGCATCAAAGAAAAAAATACTCCATCCCCCGTAACCGCAAAACCCAAAGCCCAACTTACTTCATCCTATATTGTCAAATGGGGCGACACGCTTCCCCTGATCGCCAAAAAAACCGGCGTTTCCGTTATGCAGATAGCGAAGCTGAACAATGTCACCACAAAGACCCTGCGTGCCGGACAGAAGTTGATGATCCCCAGGGAGGAAACGCCCGCGAAGGCGCCCGTCGAGGAAGAGGAAGGTCTGTTGGATGAAGAGGATGACGGATTGACGGATGACGCATCCGGCCAGATCGCCTGTGAGGAAGGAATAAGCGAGGAACTCCTGGGCAAATGGGGCAGCGCTGACGAAAGAAAGCTGTTCATCCGGGTGGCGACCGGTTTCCTGGGCGCGCCTTACCGGCTGGGCGGCGCCACCGTCAGAGGAATTGATTGTTCAGCCTTTGTCCGCAAAATGTATGAGTTTTTCGACATCACCCTGCCCCGCACCGCCCGTGAACAATCCACGGTCGGCATGCAAGTTGGACGCGATGAACTGGTTGAAGGAGATCTGGTTTTTTTCCGGACCAAGAAACCGATCGGCCACGTCGGCATTTACATCGGTAACAACGAGTTTGTTCACGCCTCTTACAAGGCAAAAGCCGTCCGTATCGACAGCCTGGATCGCCCCTATTTTCAGAAAAGATTTCAGCGGGCCACGCGCTTGAAAGGATTGGATGAAAACGACGGCACCTGATGATGATTTTTCCACAAGGCATTTTCAAAAAAGAGGCTGGAACGCCTCTTTTTTTTATCGGTCGTTTTGCCGGTTGCTTATCCGGGCCGTTTATTATATGAAGACAACCCTGCCGGTCCCCGCATCGTATAGGTGAAAGACTGCTGAATTAATTGGGATTATCACAATTGGCCTGTAAGGAAGAACCCATGGGAAAAAACATTGTGGAAAAGATCCTCGCCGATCATCTGGTTTACGGCGCCTTCGCGCCCGGCGAAGAAATCGGCATCCGGATCGACCAGACCCTCACCCAGGACGCTACAGGAACCATGGCTTATCTGCAGTTTGAAGCCATGAACATCCCCCGCGTCCGCACGGAGCTGTCCGTCAGCTACATCGACCACAACACGATTCAAATCGGTTATGAAAATGCGGACGATCACCGCTACCTGATGAGCGTCGCGCAAAAGTTCGGCATCGTGCTCTCGCGCGCCGGCAACGGGATATGCCACCAGGTCCACTTGGAGCGCTTCGGGCGTCCCGGCAAAACGCTGATCGGCTCCGACAGCCACACGCCTACCTGCGGCGCGCTGGGCATGATCGCCATCGGAGCGGGCGGACTCGACGTCGCGCAGGCGATGGCGGGAGAGCCTTTTTACCTCGCCTGCCCGTCGGTGGTAAAAATCAACCTGGAGGGCCGTCTCGCGCCCTGGGTTTCCGCGAAAGATGTCATCCTCAAAGTGCTGGAAATTTTCTCAACAAAAGGCAACGTCGGAACCGTTTTCGAATACGGTGGCGGGGGCCTCGCTACGTTGAGCGTTCCGGAGCGCGCCACGATCGCCAACATGGGCGCGGAATGCGGCGTGACGACCTCAGTGTTTCCCGGCGACGGGATGACCCGGCAATTTCTGCGCTCCCAGCAGCGGGAAGCGGATTTTATCGAACTGAAAGCGGACGACGACGCGGTTTATGCCCGTGAAGAAACGATCGATCTGTCCCGGATTGAACCGCTGGCGGCCAAACCGCACAGCCCCGACAATATCGCCACCGTCCGGTCTCTGACCGGCATCCCCGTTCAGCAGGTCTGCCTGGGGAGCTGTACCAATTCCTCTTACAAGGATCTGGCGACGGTCGCCAAAATCCTCAAGGGCCGGATCGCGCACCCCGACGTCAGCTTTATTCTGGCCCCAGGCTCCCGGCAGGTGCTGGACAACCTCGCCCGCGACGGCCACCTGGCCTCCCTCATCGCCTCCGGCGCACGGCTTATGGAAAACGCCTGCGGCTTCTGCATCGGCAACAGCCAGAGTCCGCAATCAGGCGCGGTTTCGCTGCGCACCTCCAACCGGAATTTCCCCGGACGGTCGGGCACACTCGACGCCGACATCTATCTGGTGAGCCCTGAAACGGCGGCGGCAGCGGTCATTACCGGCCGCTTCACCGATCCGCGCGATCTGGGGATGGACTACCCGGACGTGCGGACGCCCGAGAAGCTGGTCATCGACGACAGCCTGATGCTCCGGCCGGACGACGCGACCCGGGACGGGAACATCTACCGCGGTCCGAACATCGGTGCGCCGCCCGTCAACACGCCGCTGCCCGAGGCGCTCGCGGGTCCGGTGACGATCAAAGTCGGCGATAAGATCACGACCGATCACATCATCCCCGCCGGTGCGCGAATGAAGTACCGCTCGAATATTCCCCGCTACGCCGAATTTGTTTTTGAAAACGTGGACGCCACTTTTGCCCTACGCGCGCTCGCCAACAAAGAGGCGGGCAGGCACAACATCATTGTGGCCGGCCTCTCCTACGGCCAGGGATCGTCGCGCGAACATGCGGCTATCTGCCCGATGTATCTGGGCGTGCGGGCGGTCATCGCCAAATCCCTGGAGAGAATCCATGCTGCCAACCTGATCAACTTCGGCATCCTGCCGCTCACGTTCGCCGATGAAAAGGACTACGATACCCTCGGCGAAAGCGACGAGCTGGAAATCGCCGGACTGAGAACGGCCGTTGCCGGCGGAGAATCCCTGACGGTGGCCAACAAAACCAAAGGGACATCCTTCGCCGTGCGCCTGAGCCTGTCGCCCCGACAAAAAGAGATGATTCTGGCCGGCGGCGCGCTCAACGTCCGCAGTCCAAAATAATCCCGCATCCCGATCCCATGGAGTGAAGAGCAATGACACAGAAAATCAAAGTGAAGACAACTCTCGTCGAAATGGACGGAGACGAAATGACCCGCATCATGTGGCAGATGGTGAAAGACAAGCTGCTCTTTCCCTATCTGGACATGGACATCGACTACTACGATCTCCACATCAAGCACCGCGACGACACGGACGACCGGGTCACGGTTGACGCAGCCCGCGCCGTCCAGAAATACGGTGTCGGCGTCAAGTGCGCCACGATCACGCCCAACGAAGACCGGGTGAAGGAATACAACCTGAAGAAAGCCTGGAAAAGCCCCAACGGCACGATCCGCGCCCTGCTTGACGGCACGGTGTTCCGCAAACCGATTCTGGTCAGCAACATTAAATCGGGGGTGACCGCCTGGAAAAAACCTATCACGATCGGCCGCCACGCCTACGGTGACGTTTACGACAACTTTGAAATGAACATTCCCGGCGCGGGAAAGCTGGAAGTCGTCTTCACACCGGCCGACGGCGGCGCGCCGCAGAAGGAACTGGTGAAAGACTTCCCTTCGGCGGGCATTATCCAGATCAACCACAACCTGGAAGCGTCGATGCTGAGCTTCGCCCGGGCCTGCTTCACTTACGCGCTTTCCGAAAAGATCGACGTGTGGTTTTCCACCAAGGACACGATTTCCAAAAAGTACGACGCGGGCTTCCGCGATGTCTTCGACAGCGAATTTCAGCAAAACTGGAAGGATCAATTCGACAAGGTCGGCATTGAATATTTTTTCACCCTGATTGATGACGCAGTCGCGCGCATCATGAAGACGGAGGGCGGAATCCTCTGGGCGCTCAAAAACTACGACGGCGACGTAATGTCGGATATGATCGCCTCCGCGAGCGGGTCGCTCGCCATGATGACCTCCGTCCTGGTGTCGCCTTCCGGCTGGTACGAATACGAAGCCGCGCACGGCACGGTGCAGAAGCACTACTACAAACATCTCAAGGGTGAAGAAACCTCTTCCAATTCGATGGCGCTGATTTTCGCCTGGACCGGCGGCCTGCGCAAGCGCGGCGAACTGGACGGCACACCGGAAGTTGCCGGGTTTGCGGATAAAGTGGAGATGGCCGCACTGGAAACTGTGGAAAGCGGTATGATGACGGGCGATCTGCTCCTCTTGGCCGAAAAGCGGCCCACCAACCGCAAGGTCAACACTGAAGATTTCATCGACGCCATCGCCCGAAACCTGAAGAAAAAACTTTAGCACGGGAAACACACACGCCTGAGGGTGCGCGCGACATCACAAGATGTAGTGCGGGTCTTCAGACCCGCTTTTCAGAATGCGGGAATCCGGAATTGATCATGAGTGAACGTAACGAAAATTCTTTGCCCAATCTGTCGGACTTTACCCTTCCGGAGATGGAAGAATTCATTGCCGCCTCCGGCAAAGAAAAATACCGCGCCCGCCAGATCATGAAGGAGATCCACCAGTCCGGCTGCCTCTCCTTCGACGCCATGACGACGCTCGCGCGCGATTTCCGCAAAACGATCGCGCAAACGGCCCGGATTTACCGGCCGTCGATTGTCAAAATCCAGAAGTCGCAGGATGGCACACAAAAAGTTCTGCTGGGCCTCGAAGACGGCTTTTTTGTCGAAAGCGTGCTTATCCCCGGCAAAAACCACTGGACGCTGTGCATTTCCACGCAGGCCGGCTGCGCGATGGGCTGCGCCTTCTGCCTGACCGCGCGCCAGGGTTTCAAGCGCAACCTGACGCCGGGGGAAATTGTCGGACAGGTGGTAACTATCAGGAAAGAAACACCCGAGGGGGCAGCCGTGGGCAACATCGTCATGATGGGCATGGGCGAGCCGCTGGCCAATTACGACAATACGGTAAAAGCGATCCGGATCCTCACCTGCGATTTCGGACCGGGCTTTTCCTCGCGCCGGATCACCGTGTCCACCTGCGGGCTCACCCAGCAGATCATGCAACTGGGCAACGACATCTGCATTAACCTGGCCGTATCCTTAAACGCCCACGACGACGAAACCCGCAGCCGGCTGATGCCGGTCAACAAAAAATATCCTCTGACCGAGCTTCTGGGCGCCTGCAAAAAATACCCCATGCCGGGAAGACGCATGCTTACCTACGAATACATTCTGATTGACGGTGTGAACGACTCACGGCAAGACGCCCGGAAGCTGGCCCGCCTGCTCGCCGATCAGCGCTGCAAAATCAACCTGATCGTCTTTAACGAATACCCCGGTTCACCATTTCGGGCGCCCTCCCCCGGGGTCGTGTCGGATTTTCAGCAGGTCCTGCTCGACCAACGCTACACCGCCATGCTGCGCAAAAGCAAGGGCTCCGACATCCTGGCAGCCTGCGGACAGCTCAGCGGAACTTACACAACCGGTTAACCTTAGGTATTTTTCAGGCATTCGTCCAAACCATACGCTAATGACACAAGCTGCTTGGTTTCCCTTTCTCAAAGGGAAACCAAGAGAGGTTTTGATTTTTATGATTTAACCATCACACTGATTTCACCAAAGGCTGTAAAGTTGTGGTCAAATGTCAAGAATAAAGATTTGACCCCGTTTTCCCTTCCCTCATTTTTCCAAAAAATTGCAGATTTTTGGATTGAGATGTGCTACAAGGCGCCAACCTGATCGGGTTGTGCCCGTTCATGATGTTTTGCGGCAGACCGCCTTCAGGAGGGCCTACTTTTTTTAGTCAACGCAAACCGCGGGACAACCGGCAGCTTCGGCTTTAACGGAGGACAGAGCATGGAAAAGAAAAAAGAATTTGATTTTTCAGGGATGCGGGAAAAAGAATTTAAAAAGGTACGCCGGGACAACGGCTGGGGGCTGACGCTTGACGAATTTCGCCTGGCGCAAAAAAAAGTCAAAAGACCGCTTCGCATTACGGAAGCTTTCATCATGGACAGTTTGTGGTCCGATCACTGTTCTTATAAAAACTCGAAAAACAAGCTTGGCTCCCTCATCAGAACCAACCGGCACGTCCTGAGCGCCGAGCATAGCGACGCCGGAGCCGTGAAGATCGGGGAAAGCGGATACAGCGCCGTTTTTAAAATCGAGTCGCACAATCACCCCACGCTGCTCAATCCGTTTGACGGCGCGGCGACAGGCGTCGGCGGTGTTTTGCGCGACATCTTCGGCATGGGCGCCAGAAACCTCGCCGTGGGCGCTTCGTTGCGCTACGGACCGAAAGCCGAAAAAAGCTCCAAAGACATTCTCTCAGGCGCCATGGAGGGGGCGGCACACTACTGCCGCGCCATGGAGATTCCGCTCATCGCCCTTGACCTGTATTACGAAGACTCTTTCCGGCGCAATTGCCTGATGAATGTGTCGGCGCTGGGCGTGGTGAAAAACGACGAATTGATCCCCAACATCGTTCCCGAAAATGCTGTCGGCTACCATCTGATTTACATCGGAAAGCCCACGGCGGGCGCCGCCGTCGGCGGGGCTTCCTTTGCCTCCCAGGCCTTTGAGGCGGGCCGGACAAAAGAAATTGAATTCGGTTCCAACCCCCGGCTGGAAAAAGCCACTTTTGACGTGTTTGAAAAAGTCAAAAAGGAATTGAAAAAAAAGAAGCTCCTGTCCGAGATGTCCCTGAAGGACATGGGGGCGGCGGGGCTGACCTGCTCGACCGCGGAACAGGTGTCCGCAAGAGGCTTCGGCATAGAAATCTCCACAAAACAAGTTCCCGTGCCGCGGGGAATGAAAGTTCATCCTCTGGCGCTGGCCGTGGGCGAAGATCAGGAAAGAAACATGATCATCGCGTCGGACCGGGCCGCCGAAGTGATCCTGCCGGTTTTCCAAAACGATAAAAATTTCAAAAAATACGGCGGCAGGGTCGCGGTCATCGGCAAAGTTTTAAAAGAAGACCGGTTTGTGATGCGAGACGGCAACACGATCTATTGCGATATTCCCGTCAGCCTTATTACCGGCGCGCCGGTTTATAAACCCTCTTCAAAACAACCTTCCGTTCCAACAGAAGAAAAGGCCTTTCAGGTGACGGCGCCCAAGTCCCTGGAAAAAGAAATATTGAAAGTCATAGCCTCCCGGAATGTGTATTCCAAAAATGACGTATTCGGCATGATGAAAGGGAAACGGCAGGGTTACGTGATTACGGCGCCGCAGGAAACAGACGTCAGCGTCATTGCCCCGCTCCAAAACGAAAAAACATCCGCCCAAAACAAACGCATCGGCGTGGGGCTGGCCTTTGGCGGAAAATCGCTGCACGGCAGAAACGGCTCCGCTCATGCGCAGGCCTATCTGGCCACGGTTTTGGCGAGGCTCAAGCTGGCGGCGGCCGGCCTTAAACCGGTGGCGGCGGCCGACGGATGCAATTACGGCAATCCTGAAAACCCCGAACATTATTTTTGTTTTGACAGGGGCATCAACGGATTGAACCAGGCCTGCCGCATACCTCTTTACGGCGAAAAGGAACCGCTGGCCGTGATTGCCGGAAACGTCTCCATGAAAAACACTTATGTCAGCAAAGGAAAAGAAGTGACGCTTGATCCGTCGCTGATTCCCGTGGTTTTCGGATACATCAGGGACCATCGTCAAACCGTGACGACCGGACTCAAAAGCGCGGGAAACCTTCTTTTCCTGGCGGGAAAGCGAAAAATGGAATTCAAGGGATCGGAATACGCCCTTCTTGCCGGCAGAGAGGGAAAGAATCTTCCTTCCATTTCTCCTGCTGAAGCGGGGAAAATGGAATACGCGGCGCTGGACGCGACGCGGGAAAAACTTGTCCGGGCCGCGGCCGTTATTGAAAATGGCGGGCTTGCCGCCACGCTGGTGAGAATGGTGATGGCCGGTGGAAAAACCGGCGCGGAAATCGACATGGCCTCCATGAGCCGTCTGCGCGCCGATTACGCGCTTTTCAGCGAGTCTGTCGGGTATGTTCTGGAAGTGTCCCGGCAAAACGCCGTAAAATTAAAAGAAGTCTATGGCCGATACGGGATTGCGCTGATCCCCATCGGGGTGACAACGGCAAGGCCGTCATTGTCGGGCTACGCCGGAGATCAAAAAGTTTTTGACATCCCTGTGGCCGAACTGTCCGGACACTGGCACGGCGGCAAATAATGCCTTTTCGGGAGCGGAAAACCGGGCCTGCCCGTCAACCGTTTTTCTTAAAAAGGTCCTTTCATGTCCGCCAGCTTTCGCTGAAGCTGCCGGAGCGTGATTCCCAGAATCTCGGCGGCTTCACGGCGGTTGCCGCCGGTGGCGTCCATCACAAAACGCACATGCGCCGAATCGTTTTCCCTGAGCGTGCATAACCTGCGGGAGGCGATATCCCCCTGCAGATCCAAAGCGGCGCCGTTTCCGCCCAGATCGGCAGGCAGGATCACGGGACCGGCCGTCAGCAGCGCGGCGTTTTCCACCATCTGGGAAAGCTCGCGGATGTTTCCGGGATAGTCCCCTCGCGTCAGCAACCGCATGGCTTCCGGGCTGAACCCGGAAATGTTTTTCTGATGGCGCGCGCAGGCGTTTTTCAGAAAATGGGAAACCAGGAGCGGAATGTCCCCTCTTCGCTCCCGGAGCGGCGGCAGGCAGACATGGGCGGACTTGAGCCGGTACATCAGATCCATCCGGAACCTCCCCTCCTGGCAGGCGGCTTCCAGATTGGTGTTCGTCGCCGAGACCAGCCGCACATCCACGCACACCGGCCGGCTGGCCCCCAGCGGCGTAAACGTCTTGTCCTCCAGCACCCGCAGCAGTTTGGCCTGCAGGCCGATCGGCAGTTCGCCGATTTCATCCAGAAACAGCGTGCCGCCGTCCGCCTGTTCGAAAAAGCCGCTGTGCGGGCTTTCCGCGCCGGTAAAGGCGCCTTTGACATGTCCGAAAATCTGGCTTTCAAACATCGTGGCGGGAATGGCGGACACATTCACCGGCACGAAAGGCCCGGCGGGCGCGGGCCCGGTCCGGTGAATGCCGCGCGCCATCAGCTCCTTGCCGGTCCCCGATTCACCGGTAATCAAAATCGGATTGCCGCTGCGCGCCATGACTTGCGCGTAGGAAATCAGCGCCTTCATCTGCTTGTCCTGTGTGATCGTGTCGGCAAATGCTGGCGGAATATCGGCCGTCTCGCGGCTGGCGCTGATCGAAAGGCCGGCCAGCAGCCCTTTTCGCTCATAGGCCCGTTCGATGGACAAAAACAGCAGTTCATTGTCCACCGGTTTGACCAGATAGTCGTAGGCCCCCTGCCGCATCGCCCGGACGGTGGTTTGAATGTCGTCCACGGCGGTGAGGATGATGAATTCGGTCCCCGGACAAAAAGGTTTTGTGGATTCCAGCACCTGCATGCCGTCCACATCCGGCATCAGCAGATCCAAAAGGACGATGTCGAAATTTTCCCGGCGGATGCGCTCGATGGCCGTCCGGCCGTTGTCGCACGCCTCGACATTTTTGATGCCCTTCCACTTGAGAACCCGCTTCACGGAGGACAGAGACAAGTCCTCATCGTCCACAATCAATATCTTCATAAACGCTGTCTCCCCACTTCATGAATAATTTTCTGGAGTTTATAGATGCTGAACGGTTTGTGCAGCGTAAAGTCGGGCAGAGTTTTGAGCGGCGGGGGGGACAGGGCCTTGCGGTCCGTCGAATAGAGAATCACCGGCAGCAGCGGATGCTTCGCGCGGATTTTTTCCAGAAGCGCCCAGCCGTTGAATCCCCGGAGACGGGCTTCCGAAATGACGATATCCACCTCCGGATGCTGATCCAGAAAATCGAGAACGTCTTCCAGCCGGTCCTGAGCTTCCGACCGCCAGATCACCGCGTCCACAAAGTTGGCTTTCAGCTCCTTCAGATACTTGACATTGTGGTCGATGCAGAGAATGGCCGGATACAGGCTGATGTCGGCGGCGCCATTCACGGGAAGAAAGAGTGAAAACCGGCTGCCGCGGCCCGGGCGCGAAAGGACACTGATCAGTCCGTGGTGCTCCCGGATCAGCCCGTAGGAAATGGAAAGGCCCAATCCCGTGCCGTCCCGGTCGCGGCGCGTGGTAAAAAAGGGATCGAAAATCTGGTCCATGACTTTTTTCTCGATCCCTCTGCCGTTGTCTTCAATATCGACCACCGCCGCTTTGAGGCTGTCGATATAACGGCAGCGGATGGTGATGAGGCCTTTCTGCCCCGGCGGAATCGCCTGATGGGCGTTGATCAGCAGATTGGCCACCACTTGTTCGATCTTCTGAAAGTGGCCGCAAACCGGCGGAACATCGGGGGCGATGTCCTGTTCGATGGTGGAGACCGTTCTGCGTATCTGCGCGCCCACGATAACCAGCGCGCCCGCGATCACTTCCGGCACCGACATCAGTTTTTTCTGCGCGGTTTCGTCGGAACGGGAAAATTCTTTCAGACTGGTTACGACCCGGCTGATCCGGTTGGCGCCGATTTTGAACGCCTGAACGATCTCCTGCATGTTGCGGCAGACGTCTTCATAGGACAGGCCCCTCTTTTCCCATTCGGGATGGTGGGTGTCCGAACGGGAAAGAATGGTTTCCACGGTGTTCCAGATTTCTTCGAGGATCGGAACGTTGTAGGCAATGAAGCTGACCGGATTGTTGATCTCGTGGGCAACGCCGGCCACGACTTCGCCCAACGCCGTAAGTTTGTGCGTCTGAATCATCTGCTGGAGGCGAAGCTCGCCCTCCTGTCGGATTCTCTTGTCTTCCGTGACGTCCTGCCACGCACCGACAATGTAATTGGTCGAACCGGCGGGCAACTGCACCACCCGCCAGTAATCCGAAAACCAGCGGTAGGAATCGTCCATGACGCGAAACCGGTAACTGTAGCGATGCGTCCCCGTAGCCTGACCGGATTTGAGTTCGCCCAGAATCCGGGACCGGTCGTCCGGGTGAATATGGTCGGCCCAGAAATTTTCATCGTCCATGAAGCATTGCGGCGGATAACCGGTAATTTCCTCGATGGTGCTGCTTACGAACGTGATGCTGAATGGTTCTTCCGTCTTCCGGGTATAGGAAACGATCGGCAGGGATTCCAAAAGCAGAGAAAGGTGATCGGTAGTCTGTTTGAGCGCTTTTTGCGTCCGGTGGCGCTCCAGCAATTCATTCAGCAGCGCCTCGTTGACCTGGGCCAGCTCCGCCGTTCTCGTCTGCACACGTTCTTCCAGCTCCCGGTGCGCCTTGAGCAGCGCCTCCTTGGCCTTCTTGCGCCGGGTGATGTCCTCCAGCGTTTCGATGGCGCCGATCAGATCGCCGGCTTCGTTGCGGATAATCGCCGCGGTAAAGC
This sequence comes from Smithella sp., assembly GCA_012510495.1. Taxonomy (GTDB): domain Bacteria; phylum Desulfobacterota; class Syntrophia; order Syntrophales; family Smithellaceae; genus UBA8904. The sequence goes on along the minus strand of JAAZHX010000075.1, from coordinate 33,896 downwards.
GCAGCCATTTGCCGTGATGGCCAAGCTCGGGGAAAAAATCAATCGCTTCGTAGGCCTCGTCCAGCAGTTTGGATTTGGAATATTTGCCGGTGTACCACTTGGATATTTTTTCCTGGGCGCGGCTCACCAGTAGATCCGCCATGCAGGGGCGCTTTCTCGCGTAAAACGCGCGCCACTGCTGGGAAGTGCCGATGACGTCTTCGGCCCTGATTTTGGTAAGCTGCTCCAGCGCCTTGTTCCAATAAAGGATGCGGTGATCCTTGCTGATCACAAACGCGGGAATCGGGGATCGGCTGACGACGCTCTTGAGGCGCTCTTCGCTCTCCCTAAGCTCGCTCTCCCTAAGCTCGCTCTCCACTGGTCTCCCTTCATGATCCGACGGTCTGCGTTTTTTGAGGCGGACGCTTTGTCGCCGAATGTCATCCACCGGAGTCTCTTCCGTCTGCCGTCTGTTCTTCATGACTTCACCCTTATTCAAAGTTGAGGGTCGGCCTGATCCCACCCCGGGGCCGCCAAACCCTTGCGCCGCCGCTGAAGGATGGATCTGAGAAAATTGCGTTGGAAATGATTATATTGGCTTTGGCAAAGAAGTCAAACGAATCTTTAAAATAACGGAGCAAGGTTCGGGGGTTCCGCAAGGGACGGCCCCTTGACTGATTTTTACGCCCGAGGTTTTGGCCCTCTCTTTGCGCTTGACACCGACCCATCTGTTCTTTATAAGGGCCCTGCTCGGTGACAGGAATTCAATTTCGTTTTCCTGATGTTTTTTCTGACATTTCGCATTCAGGCTGATGGCGGGCAGCAAGGTGAAGGCGTCGTTTGCTCAGACAAGCTCAAAAACGTGGTCGAGAATCATCGTTGCCGGGCGGAAGGAGCAATTCGATCATGGAAAAATTCTTCACCCCCCGCAGCATGGTAGTTTTCGGCGCGTCCGTCACCAAGATGAATCTGGGACAAATCGTTCTCATCAACAACAAACACATCGGCTATCCGGGAGAGCTTTACGGCGTCGGTTCTCAGGAAGGCAACGTGAGCGGCGTTCCTGTATATACCAAAGTCGCCGATCTGCCGTGCGTTCCGGACGTGGCGATTTTCCTGACGCCCGCCCGGACCGTCCCTGCCCTCATGGAAGAATGCGGCCAGAAAGGCATTACGCACGTGGTCATCGAATCGGGGGGATTCAGCGAATACTCGCACGGCCATCATTCCCTGGAAGAAGACGTGCTGGCCATCGCGCGTAAATACGACATGAAAGTCATCGGTCCCAACTGCGTGGGCGTGATCAATTTTGATTATAAAATGATGATGCCCTTCGCCTTCGCCAAGGAAGTCCCCTCCGGCGGCGTCCTGGGACTCATCACCCAGAGCGGCGGTGTCGGAAGCTCCTATCTGCAAACGTTCGCGGGATTCGGAATTACCGCCGGTAAGTTTGTGTCGATTGGCAACAAGCTGCTGCTCGACGAGGCGGATTTTCTTGAATACCTGATTCAGGATCCCGAGACCCGATGCATTGCGCTCTATCTGGAAGGCTTCAAGCGCGGACGGAGATTTTTTGATCTGGCACGAAGCTGCGACAAACCCATCATCCTTCAGAAATCCAACCGGTCGAAGGCGAGCGCTAAGATCGCCCAGTCGCACACAACGGCGCTTTCCGGCGACGACGCAGTGGTGGACGGTGCCATGCGGCAGGCCGGGGTCATCCGCGTGGACGACGAAATGGATCTGGTCAGCGCGGTTCAGGTGGTAGGAATGCCGCTCATGAAAGGCAAACGCGTGGCCGTGCTGTCGCGCTCCGGCGGCCATGCCGTTCTGACGGCCGACGCCTGCGCGAAATACGGATTTGAAATGACGCCCTTTCCGCCGTCGTTCATCGAAAAACTCAAAACCATTTACAACACCCGCGTGATCGCCCACCAGAACCCCCTGGATCTCGGTGAAATCTTCGACTACACGATCTTTACGGATATTCTGGAGGAAGCCCTCAAGCTCGACGAATTTGACGGCGTCCTTTTCAATCATTTGTATTCCGCGGATTTTGAAGGCGAAATGTCCCGCGCCTTTCTGACGGGTGTGAAGGAGCTCGTCGCCCGGTATGAAAAGCCCGTCAGTCTGGCGATGATTTCCGAGCGCGAAGAAATTCTTGACCTGCAGAAAAAGCAGCCGTTTCCCGTTTTCGTGTCTCCGCTGGAAGCGGTGGAGGCCCTGTACGTCTCGCGATCCTATTACGAAAAGAAAACCGCATGCCAAAAGCGGGGCCGCCTGGAAGAGTATGATCTGGATCTTGAAACGGTTCTTTGCATCCGCGCCCGCTGCAAAAAGGAAAAGCGAATTCCGCTTACGGACGAAGCGCTTGCGATCTGCGCGGCCGCCGGGTTGCAGCCCGTGAAAAGCCTGCCGCTCAAGAACGAAAACGTGCCGTCAAGAATCGCGCTGCGCTACCCGCTGGCCGCCAAGCTGATCTCCCGAAACGCCTCGCACAAGTCCGACGTGGGCGGCGTCGTCGTGAACATCCGGAGCAAAAAACATCTTTCCGAAGCTCTGGCCGGTATGAAAAGCAAAATCAGAAACCTGAAGCCATCGCCCGCCATCGACGGGTATCTGATTCAGGAAATGGCGCCCGCCGGCGTCGAATGTTTTGTCGGAGGCAGGCGCGATCCCGCCTTTGGCCCGGTGATTGTCGTCGGTCTGGGCGGCATTTTCATTGAAATCTTCAAAGACACCTCCATCCGGCTGGCGCCGGTGACGCACTCGGAAGCCGAAGCCATGATCCGGGAGCTGAAAGCGTATCCGCTGCTGGCCGGCGCAAGAGGCAGAGACCTAGCGGATTGTCAGGCGCTGCAGAATGTGGTATGCAGAATCTCCGCTCTGCTTGCCGCGTGCCCGGAAATTTCGGAAATCGACCTGAATCCGGTCATCGTTCATCCGGAAGGCCAGGGCGTGAGCCTGGTGGACGCCCGCGTCTTTTTTCAGAAATAGCCGGGGCGCCGCCCTTTTCCACGGGCCGGACCAGGCGAGGGGCAGAAGGGGTGTGTCCCAAATATCCTCTTCGCTTTGCCTGTGAGCGTTTTGTATAAATCTAAAGCTCGCGAAAGGCTTTGACAAAACTTACCTTCGGCTCAAAAAGTTGTCATTGCTGATATTTCGCTTCGCCAAGATTTATTAAACAAAACGCTCTTAACCTGAATGTCACAAGCGATGACCGCTCAAAGAGATATTTGAACCACAATTTGAACCCTGAACCCACGGGATTCAGCAAAGACGGCAGGTTCGCCGCCAAAATCTTTCAGAAGGAGCCACTCATGCGTCTTTTGAAAAAAGTTCTGATCACCGTCCTCGTTATCGTTTTGTTAATCGGCCTTACCGGCTTCCTGATTCTTCCCGCCGTTCTCAAGCCGGTTCTGACTAAGAAGATTTCCGAGGCCCTGCACCGGGAAGCAGCTATAGGCGAAATCAAAATCAATCCTTTTGATCTTTCCGCGACGATCCGGGAATTCAAACTGGCAGATCCCGGGAGCCATGAATCGTTTGTGGCCTTTCAGGAGCTGCACGTCAACGTGGATGTTCTGATGTCCGTCTTCCGGCGCGCGCTCATTCTGGAGGAAATCCGGCTGAATCAACCCTACGTCGGCATCACGCGCAAAATCGACGGAACCTATAATTTTTCCGATCTGATTCCCAAAGAAGAAAAACAAAAGAAAGAGCCGTCCCAACCGTTCCTCTTCTCACTCAACAACATTCAAATTTCCAACGGCGCGGCGGATTTTCATGACACCCCCAACAAAGCCAATCATTCGATCCGGAACCTGAATCTCGACGTTCCGTTTGTATCCAATATCGATTATTATATGAAGGATTACGTCCAGCCTAAATTTTCCGCCGTCGTCAACGACCACGTCGTTTCGGTCACCGGGAAGACCCAGCCGTTACACCCCTCGCGGGAAGTCCTTTTGGATATCGACATCCGGGATATCGATGTTCCTTTTTATCTGCAATATGTGCCGGTGAAGATGAATTTCAAGCTGACCCAGGCGCTGCTGGACATCCGCCTGCAGATGTATTTCATCATGCCTGAAAAACAAGCACCCGAATTGAAGCTGACCGGCCGGGCAGATCTGAAGAAAGTGGCCCTGGATGACCTGCGCGGCAGCAAAATTCTGCGGCTTCCCGCCCTGTCGGTCAACCTGGCTTCCGTCCAGCCGCTGGTTCCCAAAGTTCATCTTTCCGAAATTTCGCTCAACGGACTCCAACTGGCCGTCCGGCGCAGCCCGAAAGGGGAGATCAACCTGCTCAAACTGATCGGGACGCAGGCCAAAGCGAAACCGGAAAAAGCGGCGGCGACAAAGAAAAAAACCGTTCAAGCCGACGCCGGAAAAAAAGAGCTGGATCTGCAGGTGGACAATATTCTGGTCGATGAGGCCGATATTGCGTTTATGGACGAGGCGCCGCCCCGGCCGTTTCGCACGCGGATTCACCCGTTGCGCCTAACCGTCTCGAATTTTTCCCTGAAAAAGGATAACAAGGCCGACATCGATCTGGCGCTGGTCATGGACCAGAAAAGCACGATCACCGCGAAAGGGCCGGTTTGCCTCTCGCCGCTCGGCGCCGATCTGGCGCTGGGCGTGAAAAACCTGGCGCTCCGTCCCTTCCAGTCCTATATCCCGGGCACCGTCCGGATGGACATCACCGACGGTGCCCTTTCCACATCCGGGAAATTCATCTTGGCGACGGATGCGCAGGACAAACCTACCGTGAAATATTCGGGGAATCTTTCCGTGGATCGTCTCGCGACGATCGACCGGGCGCGCGCCAACGATTTTCTGAAATGGAAGCAACTCCGTTTTCAGTCGCTCGCCGCCGGCGCCAATCCTCTCTTTGTGAACATCAAGGGAATATCTCTTGAGGACTTCTTCGCCAGGATCATCATCCACCCGGGCGGCGTCACCAATGTCCAGCACATCTTCGGCGTGGCCAAAAAGGAAACACCGCCATCCGATGCCGCCGGAAAAACAGCGGACGAAAAGGCCGTAGCCGCCAAAACCCCGCAGGCCGCACCACCGCCGGATATAAAAATCGGCAAGGTCAGCTTTAACGGAGGCACGGTGGATTTCACCGATCGCAACATCCGGCCGAATTACGCGGCGACCATGCTCAATCTCCGAGGAAGCGTCACGGGGCTTTCCTCGCAGCAGATCTCGCGCGCGAAAGTGGACTTGAAGGGAAATCTGGGCTACGGATCACCGCTGGAAATCGCGGGCATGATCAACCCGCTGGCCAAAGATTTCTTTGCCGATATTAAACTCATCTTCAAGGATATTGAAATGAGCCCGGTCACGCCATACACCAGCAAGTATCTGGGTTATCCCATCACCAAAGGCAAACTCAATTTCAACGTGGTCTATCTCGTCGATCAGCGAAAACTGACCGCCGAAAACAAAATCTTTTTCGACCAACTGACGTTCGGTGAAAAGGTGGAAAGCCCCGAGGCGATCAAAGCACCGGTGCCGCTGGCCGTTTCGCTGCTGACCGACCGTAACGGTCAGATCAACCTCGACATTCCCCTGTCCGGAAGCCTCGACGATCCGAAGTTCAGAATCTGGCCGATTGTCTGGCAGGTTCTCGTCAACATCATTACCAAAGCCGTCACCGCCCCCTTTTCCCTTTTGTCCTCGCTGACCGGAGGGGGAGAGGAAATGAGCTACGTCGAATTCAACTACGGCAGCGCGGATCTTCCGGAGGCGGGCCTGAAAAAAATCGGCGCGCTTTCCAAAGCGCTGTACGACCGCCCGCAACTGAAGCTGGAGATTGAAGGCTACGTTGACGCAACGCAGGATTCGGAGGCTCTGAAAAAAGCGAAATTCAACCGTCTGCTCAAAACGCAGAAGCGCAAGGAAATGATCGACAAAGGTGAAACCCCCGCGCCGCTGGAGGAAATGGCAATCGGACAGGCCGAATACGAAAAATATCTGACGCTGGCCTACAAGGCGGCAAAATTTTCCAAACCGCGCACGGTGCTGGGCTTCGCCAAAAGTCTGCCGCCCCCGGAAATGGAAAAGCTGCTCTACGACAACACAACCGTAACGGAAGGCAATCTGGAGCAGCTCGCCTCCAGTCGAACCCAGACCGTTCGCGAACAACTGCTGAAAGACGGCAAGGTGGAAGCGGGGCGCGTTTTCATCGTCCAGCCCAAAACCAGGGCGCCCGCGAAGAAAGACAAGGTCAAAGACAGCCGTGTGGACTTTAAAATAAAATAACGGCGCTGCGCATTTCGCGCCCGGGAAAACGGCAATCATGAAGAAATTTAACGCGATAGCTCTTCTGCTTGTGTGCCTTTGGGCGGCCTCCTGCGCGCCCCTCCGGTCGGGCATCGTCCCCACCGGGGAAATTTCAACCCGATGCCTGCCCTTTTTCCCCGATCAGGACGACTGGTACGGCGGCGACGGCGCCTACTCCATTGCCCTGGATGAGCGGCGTTCCCTGTGGCTGTTCGGAGACACCTTCGTCTCGGAAGAAAAAGAGCGAAAAGACCGGATCGACATGGAGGTGATCCTGGGAACGACGCTGGCCGTCTCCACCTGCACCGGCGAGCAATTCTCCATCCGGTATTATCTGAAAAAAGCAAACGGCAAATTCGCATCGTCCTTCGGCGGAGATCAATGGTTCTGGCCCCAGGACCCGTTTATCGCCAACCATGTTTTATACATACCGTTTTTGGTCATCCGGGCGCTTCCCGGGCCGCCAAGACCCTTCCACTTCGAAATTGTCGGCCACAGGATCGCCCGGATCAGGGATTATTCGGCGGAAGATCCCCATGACTGGCCGGTGGACTACCTGGACTGGACCGGCGCGATCGCACCCGGCATCGAAGCTCTGGGCACCGCATCCGTCGTTCATGACCGTTTTGTCTATTTCTATCCTCTGTACCGGTCCGTCAAAGACGGCGTTCCCGTCCACGGCAATCTTCTGGCAAGGCTTTCCGTCAACGGACTGGAAAATCCGGCCGGTCATTTTGAGTACTGGACATCCGACGGCTGGCGAAAGGAGGTTACCTCGAAAAACGCCAGGATGATCTTTTCCCCCGGTCTTTCCGAACTGAGCGTTCGCTATTTGGCGGAGGATGGGGAATGGCTGGCTGTTTACCTGTCGCCGGAAAACAAGGGGGATCGGCTTCTGTATGCGACATCCCGTCGACCGGAAGGCCCGTGGAGCGCGCCGGCGGCTCTCATTGCCTCCATCGGAGAAGTGGACCCGAAAAGCCCGCTATACCATCCGCAGACGTTCTGCTACGCCGGCAAGGAGCATCGACAATTCGCTCGCGGGAGGGAACTCGTCGCAACTTACGTCTGCAATTCATTGGAAGACATCGATGATCAGGAAAGCTTTCTGCGCCGGAATCTTTTTCTGTACCGGCCGGTCGTTCGGCTGCTGAAGCGCTGATGGCGGACCCCGCCGGACCCGGCTTCGATCCTGTATCCGGTAACATCGCTGACAGGTTTCAAAGACATAAAAACAAACAACCGTTTGCCGATTTGCCGTTTTTTTACCGTATGTTACGGACAAGGAATGTCTCTTTTACAGTCCCCGCATAAATTCCGGGCGCAGCATATTGGGATCCTTCCGGGACAGCAGCGCCTGAAGCTGCCGGAGGACTTTGCCTTTATCCTTCGGCATCGAGCCGCGGATGGAGAAATAATTGGAAGCGTGCATGGAGCTGAAAAAGCAGTTGGAAAAGGTTGAATGTTCCACCATCGTTTTCAATTCCCTGAGCGAATCAAACGGCGTGATCATTTCGAAGGCGCCGCTCTCCCACTCCTTGTAAAGCTCCGTTTCGGGAATCAGCGTCAACGTCAGGGCGCCGGCGTAATCCGGGTCCATCTCCGTCAGAATTCTCGCCGTTTCCAGCGCGTGCTTCCCGCTTCCCGCGACGCCGCCCAGTCCGAGAATCACGGTGACGGACAGGAGAATGCCGGAGGCCTTCACTTTTTTGGCGGCCTCCACCATCTGGTCGTGGCTGGCGTTTTTCCGGATCTTCTTCAGGACGTCGTCGTCACCGCTTTCCACGCCCATATAAAGAATGCCGAGCTTCTGCTCCCTGAGCGCCCGCAGCTCCTGAACGCTTCGCCGTAAAATGTCCTGCGGCGTAGCGTAGCTGGCAATGCGCTCCAGGGCGGGGAATTTTCCGTTGAGATATTGCAGCACCTCCATCAGCAGTGGATACGGATAAACCAGGGCGTCGCCGTCCTGGAGAAACACCCGCTCCCTATCCCACTGGCGGAGGATGGCATAGACGATGTCCGGCTGGCCCGCCGTCCACATGCGGCTGTTTGCGTACAGAGCCATAGCGTCGATTTCACGTTTCACGTCGTCGAGGTCGCGAATGCCGAGATGGGTGAAGGAAAACGCGCAAAAGGTGCAGGAATTGTTGGAACACCCCGACGTCAGGGGCAGATAATAGCTGGCATGCTCGCTGGGGGGTCGAATAATATCCGGTCTGACAAATGACATAGTGTGATCCTCGAATTTATTTTTTGTCAACATACAGACACGACGGTCCGTTTGTCAAGACAGTCTTGTCGGCCAATGATTTTTCCTTGCAACGTTTCATCAAAACTGTAATATAGCGCCGGTTTAAAAGAGTCCCTTGCGGGCAATCCGTTCCCGGTACTGCCGCAAAGGAAATTTGAAGAAGGAGAAGCACCATGAGTTTAGATCCCTTGTTTTATCCCAAAAGCGTCGCCGTCGTCGGCGCATCCGACAATCTTGGCGGCGGGAAACTGCCCTATTTTCAGATCCTGCAGGCGAACGGTTTTACCGGCGCCCTGTATCCCGTGAATCCCCGCCGGGCTGAAGTGTCCGGCGTGAAGACCTGTGCGTCCATCGATGATCTCCCGGAACCCGTTGATTTTGCCATCGTCGCCGCGCCGGTTGAGCAGTCCACGGACATTGTCCGGGCGGCCGTCCGCAAACAAATCAAGTTTATTCATTTCTTCACCTCCGGCTTTGGGGAAACGGGGAATCTGCAACTGGAGCGCGATGTCGTCCGGGAAGCCCGCAGGGGAAATCTCCGGATCGTGGGCCCCAACTGCATCGGCGTTCAGTGCTTTGAGTCGAAAGTTTCTTTCCGGCTGACGAAACCGCAGGAAGCGCCCGGCTCGATCGCCTTCCTGGGTCAGTCCGGCGGAATCACCTCCAGCTTTGTGGCCATGGCAACCACCCGCGGCATCTGGCTCAATAAAGTGGTCTCTTACGGAAATCAGATCGATCTGCGCCTGGAAGATTATCTGGAGTATCTGGCGGATGACGACAAGATCCGTCTGATCGCGTGCTACGTGGAAGACATCAAGGACGTGAATAAATTTCTGAAAACACTGAAGCGCACGACGGCCAAAAAGCCGGTGATCATTCTCAAAGGGGGGAAAACGGAGCTGGGCTCGAAGGCGGCGGCCAGCCACACGGGCGCCATGGCCAGCAATTATACGATCTGGGCCGCGGCTGTGCGGCAGCACGGCGGCCTGCTGGTCAATGATTTCGAAGAGCTGATGAACCTGGCCATGCTCGGCACCGCTCGACGACTCCCCCGCGGGAGGCGCGTGGGATTCATGGGCGCGGGCGGCGGCATCTCCGTGCTGTTTTCCGATCTGGCCGTTTCCTCGGGGGTATTGCTTCCTGAATTGAGCCCCCGCACGCAGCAAATGATCGGTGAGAAAATCATGGGGGTCAACACCTCGACAACCAATCCCGTCGATCTCGGGGCCTTCGGCTTTGACTTCAACGTGATGCTGCACACCATGAAAGCCCTCGACGAAGACGAAAACATCGATGTGATCGTTCCTTACTTTTCCGTCGAATACATCATGCACGCGGAATTGTTTCTCAAGGTGACCAACAGCGCGGACAGCATCATGGAAATGTCCCGGCAAATCAAAAAGCCGGTAATCCCCGTTCTGTCGTGCTTTCTGGAAAACGACCTGGAGGCGGAACGCGTCAGAATTTCCACTTTCAACTCGCTGCGCAAGGCGGGATTCCCCGTTTATCCTACCATCCAGGAGGCGCTTTACGTCATCGAAACCTATTTCGAATGGGCGGAAAAGCGCCCGCGCCGGGGGGAAGAAAACACGGCCTAGCGAAATGGCCTGAACGCCTTCCTTCGGGGCGCCTCAATCGAAATAGTTTCGGTAGGCCTCCGGGAGAGCGTCCCGGTTCACCTGGAACAGCTCGATGAGCACATTATCGGGCGCGGGCACCATGATATATTTCCAGACGCCGATGTCCGTGACGCTCTTTTTGAAAGGCGTCCCCATGGCTTTGAGCTTTTCAACAACGCCGTCGATGTCATCCGTCTGAATCCCGAAATGGTGGATGCTTCCCCGGCCGGAGAAGGAAGGCGCCTGGTCATAGAAGTGAATCCGTCCCGTGCCGACCCTCATGAACACGTTTCGCGCCCCGGCCATGTTCTCGTCGAGAATGATTTTTCCGCCGAAGGCATTTTTATAAAAAGCCAGGCTCTTTTCGATGTCCGACGCAAAGAGATGCACATGGTGGACATGGTTCATGGACTTTCTCCTTTTCTCCCGGGTGCTCTTTCACGCTTTTGCCCGGCTTGTGTTTTTTTAACGTCAGCCGCGCCACCGGGTCAGCCTGCAAGCGCGCTGCGTCCTTTTCTTCAGCCTGACGGGAGGCCGGATTTTCCCGTCTCTCCTTGCGCCGTCAGGGACCGGATCAGCGCGGCGCCGTTGTGATAAAAAATGTCGTCGTAAAATTCCCGCGAAAGATTCATCTTCAGGAGGTTCTCGATTTCCGCTTCCCAAGGCGTGATCAGGTTGGGATAATCCGACCCGTATAAAATTCTGGATTTATATTTTTCAAGATAAGCGGGGCCGAGGTTGTACCCTTCGTATGGCGGCGGCAAAAAGCAGAAGGCCGTGTCGAGGTAAAGCCCCGGATGCCGGTCCAGAAGCTCCATGAAGCCGGTGTATTCATGCGCACCCAAGTGGGCGACCGTGGCGGGAAGTTCGGGAAAACGATCGAGCGCTTTCACAAACGGCTTCAGCCCGACAAACTGATTCCCCACGGGGCCAGTTCCGGTGTGGAAGAGAATGTGCTTGTTCTTTCTGATGACCATTTCGTAGAGGGGATAGAGCCGCTCATCGAACGGATAAAAATTCTGGACAAGGAGCTGAAGTTTGAATCCGAGAATCTTCGGGTTTTCCAGAAGCCGCCGGGCCATGTCCAGAGCATCGTCGTCATCCGGGTGGTACGCGGCAAAGCAGTACAGGTCGTCATACTCCCGGAGGATTTTTTCGTTCCACCGGTTCAGCTCCCCGGCAATGCCGGCGCGATGGGCGTAGTTGGAATACACAATGACGCCCGCGCCCGCCTCCCTCAGACGGGCGATGCACTCCCGATAGTAATAACGATGCATAATGCGCCAGTTATACTGCCGGAGAAAGGCTTCCCGGATCGCGTCGAAAAGCTTGTCCGGAAACAGGTGCACATGGAAATCAATTATTTTATCGGGTCTTTCGATCATCGCCGCCTCGGTAATTTTATGTCTGATTAGCACAACCTGAATTCATAATCAACGGAAAGGTCATCCGGCAAGACCCGCTTTGCCGCTTCACCCCCCCTTCAGATAATACGGATTTCTTGACCCAAAAGCAAATATAGGTTAGAAATCTCCCGGTAAAAATGAAGCACCCGTCCAAAGACGCGACCGGACCTCACAGGGCCGGGATTCATTTTTACGGGGCCATCAACCAGTGAACGGGACACGCCCATGAAAGATCAAGCCAAAACCAAACAGACATTGATCGGCGAACTGGCTTCCTTAAGAAAGCGGATTGCCCAGCTGGAGCAATCCGAGTCGGAGCGCAAGCGGGCAGAGGAGAAACTGAAAGCGGCTGAAGCGACCTATAGAAATATTTTTATGAATTCCCAAACGGGGTTGTTTCGAACAGAAATCAGCACGGGCCTCATGATAGAAGCGAATGACAGTATGGCCCGATTTGCAGGATTTAAAAACCGGGAAGAGCTTTTGTCCAGTCACTTCAACATCGCGGAAAGATATATAGATCCTGAAGCGCGAAAGAGAATGCTGGCCATCATCAATCAGCAGGGTTACTGCGACAACTATGAAGCACTATTCAGACGTAATGACGGCTCGGTCATTTGGATTCGTTTATCCACAAAACTGATCCCGGATAAAGGGTGGCTGGAAGGAGTTGCGGAAGATATTACGCTGAGAAAGAACGCGCAGGACGCCCTGCAGGAGAACGAGGAAATTTATACACGCCTCATCAACACGATCCCGGACATCATCATACGCATGGATCTTGACGGAAAGATCCTCTTTGTGAACGACAACACTTTGCAGTTCAGCGGCTACCTTCGGGAGGAAATCCTTGGCCGGAATATGATTAACTTCATTGTCCCTGAAGACCAAAGCAGGGCGATTCAAAACACTTTTCTGATGATGGAGCGCAGACTGGGGCCGCAGGAATATCGTCTTATCATGAAAGACGGGAGAGTAATTCCTTTTGAAGTCAATGGCGATGTCTTACGAAACGAAGACCAAACGCCTTTCGGCCTCGTCAATGTCTGCCGCGATATAAGCGAACGCAAACAGGCGAAGGAGGCGCTCCGAACCAGCGAAAACCGCTACCACAAGCTCTTTGAACACATGGGCAGCGGCGTTGCGATCTATGAAGCCGTTGAAGACGGGACGGATTTCGTGATCCGGGATTTCAATGCCGCGGCTGAGCGGATGGAAAAGATTCAGAAGGAGGAAATCCTGGGTAAACGGGTAACGGAGGCCTTCCCGGCGGTCAGCCATTTCGGACTCTTTTCGGTTTTTCAACGGGTCTGGAAGACGGGTAATTCCGAAGATCACGACATTTCATTTTATCAGGATAACCGGATTTCGGGCTGGCGCGAAAATCATGTTTATAAATTACCTTCCGGGGAGATCGTGGCAGTCTATGACGATGTTACCGCCCGCAGACAGGCGGAATGTGCGCTTCAGGAGAGCGAGGAGAAATACCGTACCCTTTTTGAAAATGCCGGTGAAGCGATTTTTGTCGCCCAGAACGGCAGGCTTGTGTTTCTCAATCCCATGACAACGCAGATCACCGGTTATTCCGGCGAGGAGATCGCTTCAAGGCCATTTGTCGATTTCATTCATACAGATGACCGCGCTATGGTCATTGACCGTCATACCAGACGCCTTCGCAGCGAAGAAATTCCCCGGAGTTACACTTTTCGGGTACTTTGCAAAAACGGATGTTTGTTGTGGGCGCAGTTGGATACGATTCTGATCAACTGGCAAGGAAAGCCCGCGACGCTGAATTTTATGACCGACATCACGGAGCGCAGGAAGGCGGAAGAAAACCTGCGATTCAGCGAAGAGAAATTCAGGGGAATTGCCAGCAATCTGCCTGGCGGCGTCTTTCAGTTCTTTGCCCGCCACAATGGAGACATGGGGCTCAACTACGTCAGTGAAAACGCCCTGGATTTATTGGGGCTGCCCCATGATCCAGAGCAATTTTTCCCAAAATTTGCCGCCTGCATCGCTCCGGAAGACCGCGAAAGATTTTTCGAGTCCATCAATGAAGCAATCCGCTCCGTAAGCCGGTGGAGTTTCGAAGGACGCTACATCAAACCGACTGGCAAAGAGATGTATCTACGGGGGATATCTGCACCCATCGAGATTGAGGATGGATTGATCTTTAATGGCGTGATTCTGGACATCACCGACCGGAAGCAGGCCGAGGCCGAGAAGCGGAGACTGGAAGAGCGTTTGCGCCGGGCCGAGAAGATGGAGGCCCTCGGTCAACTGGCGGGCGGCGTCGCCCATGATCTGAACAACGTTCTGGGCGTCCTTTCCGGATATTCCGAGCTTTTGCTGGCGGAGATTCCCGAGGGGCAGAAATCCCGGAGACACGTTGAAAAAATCCTCCAGTCCACGGAGAAAGGCGCAGCCATCATTCAGGACCTGCTGACCCTGGCCCGGCGGGGAGTCATCCTGGAGGAAATTATTCAAGTCAATGCCATAGTTTCCGGTTTTGCCAAAACCCCGGCTTTCGAGAGCATTCGTGACTATCATCCGGGCGTTTCCTTCCGGGTGGAATGCAACCCGAACCTCCTCAACATCAAAGGCTCTCCCGTCCATCTGGAGAAGACACTGATGAATCTGGTGTCCAACGCGGCGGAGGCCATCAGCGGCGAGGGCGAGGTGACCATCCGGACCGAGAACCGCTATCTGGACAAAGCCATTGTGGGCTACGATGAGGTCCGGGAGGGGAACTACGCCGTTTTGTCCGTATCCGACACGGGGGCCGGCATTTCCGCCGAGCACCGGGAGAAGATCTTTGAGCCGTTTTACACGAAGAAGACCATGGGCAGAAGCGGGACCGGCCTGGGGCTGACGATTGTCTGGGGAACGGTCAAGGACCACAACGGTTATATCGATGTGTCAAGCCGCATGGGAGAAGGAACGACGTTTACCCTGTATTTCCCCGCCACCCGGGAGGAACCGGCCGCCCCGCCGCAGCAAACGCCGGTGGAACGGTACATGGGCAGGGGAGAGACGGTTTTGGTCGTGGATGACATTGCCGAGCAGCGGGATGTCGCTTCCGGGATGCTGACCAAGCTGGGGTATCGGGTCCACAGTGTTTCCAGCGGGGAGGAGGCTGTGGAACATCTGAAGGAGAACCGGGCGGACATTCTGATTCTGGACATGATTATGGCGCCGGGAATGGACGGAATGGAGGCGTACCGGAGGATTCTTGAAATCCACCCGAAGCAGAAGACGATTCTGGTAAGCGGTTTCTCGGAAACGGACCGCGTCCGGAAAGCGCAACTGCTCGGAGCTGGCGCATATGTCAAAAAACCCTATGTGATGGAAACGATCGGAATAGCTATCCGCAAGGAACTGGAACGGTGCTAAATCGAAAAGCGTGAAAGATTTGCTGACACTACCAAACCAAAAAGTGGGGAGGGAGTGGGAAGAAAATGAACAAGGCAAGAAAAAAGGTTTAAGCGAAACCGCCTAAACCCTTTATTTTACTGGTGGGTCAGGGCAGAATTGAACTGCCGACACTCGGATTTTCAGTCCGATGCTCTACCGACTGAGCTACCGACCCGAACGATTGGCCAAACCTGTTTAAAGGCCGAAAACCTCTATAAAACTTGATTCCCTTTGTCAAGGCATTTTTTGTCCGTCCGCCTCCGCCGCGCCCTGGGCAATAGGCGCATCAATCCTTTTTTTCTTCCGGTTGTGAAGCGTTGACGGGGATGCAGCCGAATCCGGTGGGGTTTTGCGGTCCTGATGAGGAATCGGGAATCGAAATTCCGGCTTCGTTTCCCCGGGATTCGCGAATGATCACTACCGTGCCGGCAATCTTGTCATGCCAGCCCTGCTTTCTCCGGTCAAACGCAACCCAGAGATACCCAAGGCAGAAAACAAGGCTGGAAACCAGATAGCCGACCGACCTCAAAAAAGCCGTGCCGAAGGAAATCGACTCCCCGGTGACGGACACAACCTGCAGCCCCAGCAGCATTTTTCCGGGTGTGCACCCGGTCGAGCCGTGAAAATAGGTAAAGTAGGCAATATTGACTGCAAATGTCAAAAGCCAGATCCAGGCGGTCAGCGAAGCCAGTTTGGCCTGGTCCGTCATCTGGGCGACGATCGCACTGCCGTCTCCGGACATTGCGCCGGCAATGTAAGCCACGCCTGCCACAACCCCCAGAAAGATGATAACGACACTGACAATGAATCCGTCGATCATATACGCGACGAAACGGCGCCAGAAACCAGCGAATGCGTATGTTGTCATACCTCGATTCCTTTCGCGACGTCGCTGAATATGCCTTTCTCGTACTGGATGATAGACAGAATCGCCGCCGCCGCTGTTTCCACTTTTAAAATCTGCCGGCCCAGGCTCACGGAAATGAAGCCGTTTTCCCCGGCCCGATCCACTTCCTCCCGGGCAAGCCCGCCTTCCGGTCCGACAATAATAAAATAATGAGTCGCGCCGGAAAAACGGGTATCGGATAAAACCTCCCGAATCGTTTGCCGGCTCTCTTCCTCCCAGAAAATCAGTTTCCTCGCACCGGAATCCGCACGTTTCAGCATATCGGCAAAAGACAATACCGGCTCCACCACGGTCACGCGGGAACTCCGCGTGCAGCGCGCCGCCTCCCGGGCGATTTTTTGCCAGCGGGCGACTTTTGCCGACGATTTTTCCCCTTCAAGCCTTCGTACGGAACGGGCCGCCGCCACGGGAATGATGACATCCGTTCCCAGTTCCGCGGCCGTCCTGACGATCCCGTCCATTTTCCCCGCCTTTGGAATGCCCTGGGCCAGCGTCAGCCGGATTTTTCTCCGTACAGGGGGAACAGGCGCGCCGAGACGGACCGTCACTCCCGACGCGCTGAAATTTTCGATGCGCGCTTCAAACTCGTGTCCATAACCGTCAAAAACCAAAATCGCGTCGCCCGGCTTCAGGCGCATCACCGTCTTCAGATACCGGAGATGATCCGCACCAAGCGCGCAGTGCGAATCGTTTTGCAGCGTCTCGGAACTGTAGATTCGGGGCAACGTCAACGTCGGGCACTTTCCAGTAAAAAGATTATTTTGCCGCCCGGAAGCGATCAGGACGGTCCGCTGTTTCTTTGCGCAGCACAAAGCAGACCCATTCTTTCTCGGTCAGCCGACGATACTGAACCAGCGGCGCAACCATAAAATGCTCTTCCATGGCGGGCACGTCGTTCTCAATCATCCCTGAAACAATCAGATAGCCGCCGGGCAGAAGCAGCCGCACCAGATGCGGACGCATCTTCAGCAGTAATTTAGCCGTCAAATTGGCAACGATCAGATTGCGCGGCTGACTCATTTGTTCCGCGTCTTTGTTGCAGATTTTGATTCGGTCTTCCACCGCGTTGATGAGCACGTTCTGCGCCGCGATTTCCGTGGCCCGGGGATCATTGTCCACACAAATCACATCCTGCGCGCCCAGCTTGGCGGCGGTAATGCCCAGAATGCCGGTGCCGCATCCGGCGTCGAGCACCTTCCATTCGCCGATCGAACGGTCCTTCAGAATAATATCCTCAATCGCTTCCATACACATGCGCGTGGAGGCGTGCTGACCGGTTCCGAAGGCCATGCCCGGATCGATTTCCACGACAATGTCGCGGCTGTCCGGCGCGTATCGTTCCCAAGTCGGCTTGACGACAATATTCCTGCACACGCGGATCGGCTTGAAATACTTTTTCCACTGCTCTCCCCAGTCGGGATCGGTGATGGTTTCGGTAGAGAGCGCGGGCGCGGCGGCATCCGGAAAAATTTCTTCAAGGCTTTTGAGATATTTTTGAACCGCCTTCATCCGTTTTTCGCTGCGCGCATCCGCGGGGAAAAACGCGTTGATTACTTCCACTTCCGCGGCCTCCGGAAAATCATCGGCGCCGGGCGGCATCAGCGACTCGGAATAAACGCCCTGGGCCCCTGCTTCTTCCAGAAAATTGCTTAAGGCGTCGATTTCTTCCACGGGCGCCGATATTTGAATTTTCAGCCATTTTTCGGGTTCTTTTTGCGTCATGATCCAGCCTTCAATGCTGTAGTGTGAAAACCGGTTTTTATATAGCCTGTTCTTTCAAATATATCAAGTCGCCCGGGGCAGCGCGACATCCAACCCGGAGAGGCATTCCTTCTTTTGTGAAAGGAAATTCGCCGGGCAGATTCTGACACCGGCCAGGATTTGGCTTGACAAAAACAGGCCGAGGGACTTATTTTGGCGTGGGCAAGGGTAATGTCGCCTGCCGGGCAACAAAAGCTGTCCTTTGTCATGAAGGCCTTTCTCCAACCACAGGGAAAAGCATTTTCGGGAAGTGGCCCGGCGGGACAACCTGCTTGTGTAAATCTTTTTACCGGGAGGTAACCATGAAAACCGCACTGGCAACCGAATACCGCCTGAAAGAGCCCAAAGCGCTATCCGGCCGCATCCAATGGCTTCGCGATTATTATTTCCGGGGAACCGAGCGCCCCTGGAACAACGAATTCACCTGCTGGACGACCGGAACCCCCTGGGACGTGATCTACAATGAACTGACGTTTTATATCGTACCGGAAACTTATACCCTGATCAACACGCTGGGCGCTTCCTATCTTCAGGCCGCACGGCCCGTGGCGCTGCACCCGGATTTCTGGAAATGGCCTCTTGTGGAGCGGCGGGCCTGGTTTGTGAAGGAAACCATCGTAAACCATGTCCCCCAGGAAATCCTGCCGGGGGATTTGCTCGCCGGCGCGAGGTTCAATATTCAAGCGTCCATGTGTTTTACAAAAGAGGAAAGCAGGGCCTGGCAAAAGCTCGTCTTTGGCAAAAACGGCGCAAGGGCGAAGATGAAATGGTTCCATGATCACGGATACGGAAACGCCGGCGCCACAAGCGGCCACCTGATCCCCGGTCATGAACGGCTGCTGCAAATAGGCTGGAAGGGCGTCCACGCGGATTTGATGTCCCTATACAACGACCTCGGCAATGCCGGACGCAACGGACCGAAGGGCGCACAGCTCCGGGCGATGATGACCGCCTCCACCATGGCGCGCGACCTGGCCGCGAAATACCGGTTACTGTGTGAAGACCTGGCGCAAAAGGAGACGGATGCCGTCCGCGCAGCCGAGCTTCGGACCATGACCGCCAATCTGGCCCGTGTGCCGTGGGAGCCCCCGACGAATTTCTGGGAAGCCGTTCAGGCGCTCTGGCTCAACCACATGCTGGTCATGACGGACGAGAACTACCCGGGCGCGGGCGTTTCCTTCGGCCGGGCGGACCAGTATCTTTACCCGTACTACGAAAGATCTCTACGCAACGGCATGCCGCGGGATTGGGCCAAGGAAATTCTGAAATGCTTCTGGGTTCACGCCAACACGGCATACGACGCCATGATCCGCAACGGCAATCAGGGTATTACCGCCGGTTTCGGCCAGCTGATCACGCTTTCCGGCCTCGGGGCCAACGGCCGCGACATGACCAATGATCTGACCTACGCCATGCTGGAAGTGATCGATGAAATGTCGCCCATCCTGGAGCCCAAGCCGAACGTGCGGCTGCACCAAAACAGTCCCGAAGCGTTGTACGACAAAATCGTGGACATGATCGAATCCAGCCAGGGCGCGCCTTTTTTGCTGAATTTCGACGAACGTTCCATGGCCGGCATGATGCTGGAAGCCAAAAAAGCGGGGCTGGCGCACCTGATCCACGAGGGCAATATCCACGAATATGCGCCCGTCGGGTGTCTGGAGAACACCATGGTCGGAAATGACCGCTCCGGAACCGTGGACAACAACCTCAATTTGCTCAAAGCCGTCGAGCTGGCGCTCACGGGCGGAAAAGATCTCCTGCCCTTTTATGACCCCATGACCGGAAAAACGGAAGCTATCCGGCAGAACGGCCCCAAAACGCCGGACGCCGCGTCTTTGAAAACCTGGGACAAGTTCTGGGAAGCGTACGCTGTCCAGACGCGGTATATCATTCGAAAATGTGTCGAGCTGTACGAAACGTCCGAATCCATCCGCGCCCGCTTTTTCCCCACACCTTATCTTTCCTGCATGGTCGCAGGCTGCGCCGAAAAGGGTCTGGATGTCACGCAGGGCGGCGCCGAAATCAGCTTTACCACGCTCGAAGCCGTAACCTACGCGACCACCGTGGACTCGCTCCTCGCCATCAAGCATCTGGTCTTCGATAAAAAAGTCTGTACGCTGCCCGAACTGGCGGAAGCGCTTCGGGCCAACTGGGAGGGGCACGAAGTGCTCCAGGCCATGGCCAAAAACCGCGCCCCCAAGTACGGCCGCGACGACGACGAAGCGGACGCGCTCGCCTTGCGCGTCATGCGGCTCTGGTGTGACGAAACGTGGCGGCACCGGACCGTCTCCACCGGGCGCAGGTATCGCCCGGGAATGCTCAGCTGGAACTACTGGGCGGGCGACGGCTACATTATGGCGGCAAGCGCCGACGGACGAACCAAGGGCCAGTTCCTTTCCAACGCCATCTGCCCTTCCAACGGAGCGGACACCAAAGGGCCAACCGCCAACGCCAATTCGGTCGGAAAGGCGCTGGGCGGAAAAGCGCAGGACGGACGGGGTGATTGGCTGGACTATCTGAACCTCCTGCCGAACGGCGCCAGCCACACTATTACGTTCAATCCGTCGATTCTCCGGGATCCGGTCCACAAGGATAAATTCAAGGCGTATCTGAAAGGCTATGCCAGAAACGGCGGGACCGCACTGCAGATCAACATGCTGGATTCCGACATGCTGAAAGACGCGCAGGACCATCCCGAAAACTACCGTCATCTCCTGGTGCGAATCACTGGCTACAACGCCTATTTCACGACGGTGGGAAGAGAGCTGCAAAATGAGGTCATTGAACGGGTCAGTCACCAGCAATTTTAAGGCAGACAAGCGATGAAGCGCGTCGAAGCAAAACAGGGCCGTATTCTGCAAATTCTCCGCATGTCCACGGAGGATGGACCCGGCATCCGCACGAGCGTTTTTTTCAAGGGGTGCCCGCTCGGCTGCCTGTGGTGCCACAATCCCGAAAGCATCAGCCCAAAGCCCCAGATTCAGTGGCTCAAAGCAAGCTGCATCGGATGCGGCCTCTGCGTGGAAACCTGCCCGGAAAAAGCACTGGAGAAGACGCCCGACGGCATCGTCATCAACCGGCGGCTCTGCACCGGCTGCGGCCTGTGCACGGAAGAATGCCCCACAACCGCCATGGAGCTTCTGGGCAAAAAATGGAATGTGCCGGATCTTGTCCGTGAACTGGTCAAGGATCGTGTTTACTTCGACGAGTCCGGCGGCGGCGTGACGCTGTCCGGCGGAGAGGCGGCTCTGCAGCATGAATTCTGTCTGCCCCTTCTGAAAGAGCTGAGAGCCAATGGCATTTCAACGGCCCTGGACACCTGCGGGCAGGCGCCTCAAAAAACACTGGCCGTCCTTTTTCCGTATGTCGATGTCCTCCTGTATGATCTCAAGGAAATCGATCCGGAAAAACACAAAAGATTCACGGGAGCGGACAACGCGAAAATTCTGGACAACGCCGTCTTCGCAGCGCGCTTCAAAAAAACCCACCCATATCCGAAAACGCTGTGGATCAGAACCCCCGTTATCCCGGGCGCAACCGACACCCCCGGAAACATCACGGGCATCGGCCGGTTCATCCGCGAAAATCTGGAGGGAGCGGTTGACCGCTGGGAGCTGTGCGCTTTCAACCATTTGTGCCGGGACAAATACAAACGGCTGGGACTCAACTGGGCATTTGCCGAGGCACAACCCGTGGAAAAGTCGCTCATGGAAAATCTGACAAACGTCGCGAAAGACGCGGCACCGGAGACGAACGTCTGCTGGAGCGGAGCGACAAGACTGGCGAAAGGCGCGGAGTCCAAAAAACCGCCGGAGAAACTGAACAAACGCCATCCGGCCTGCGTCGGCTGATTTCTAAGGGAAAGGAAAAAGCGCATGACCATCAAAAATCGTTTTTCCGAATCGGACATGACGGCCTTCGCGCCGTCGGAGAAAGTCGGCATCATCGCGACCGTGACGTCTGACGGCCTGCCGCACCTGTCGCTTCTGACCTCGGTCATGGCCTCCACACCGACGCAGATGATCATCGGCGAGTTCTGCAAAGGGGTGAGCAAAAACTATCTGCAGCAGAACCGAAAAACCGGCTTTGCCATTCTGACGCTGGATAAAAAAGTCTGGCGAGGGAAAGCCCTCTGGACCCATTTGAAAAAAGAAGGACCGGAATACGAAATATACAATCAACAACCGATGTTCCGCTACAATACGTATTTCGGAATCAACACGGTCCACTATCTGGAGCTGAAGGAAACAACGGAAGGAGCGCCGCTGCCGCTGGCCTCCATCGCGGCGTCGGCGATTCTGACCAGAATCGCGAAAGGTGCCGCCGCGCAAAACGCCGGAGCGAAGGCGCTTTCGCCATTCGGGAAAAACCTGTTCGACCGCCTGGATTCTCTTAAATTTTTATCGTTCATTGACGACGATGAATATCCGGTTGTCATCCCCGTCATCCAATGCCAGGCCTGCGATGAAAACCGTCTGGCTTTTCATCCCGGCGCGTTCGGTCAGGAACTGAAGCGGCTGGAAGCGGGGAAAACGATGGCGATCTTCGGGCTGACAATGCAAATGGAAGATGTTCTGGTCCGAGGAGTATTCCAGGGCTATACCCGCCGCCGGGGCATCCGGCTGGGAACGCTGGAAATCGACTGGGTCTATAATTCCATGCCTCCCGTGCACGGACAGATCTACCCGCCCGTCCCCCTGAAAGCGGTGGTCCATTTCTGATGTTGTTTTGACGCGCTACCGGCGGGAACGCACCGGAAGAACGCGGACGTCGCGGCGCGAGCCGTCGTACAATCCCGCCGGTTCGTTCTTCGTCGGCACCGTGTAACCGCCCGCGTTAAAACTTTCACAGAAAGACTTGGCGGCGGCCCAGTGAAGATCGGCTCCGTTGTCTTTATCCGCCCGCATCAGGCCGGCGCCGGTATCCAAGACAGTCCCGTCGTCATAGGCGACAAACCGGCCGTCCCTGCCGGTTTCATTGGCCGCGAATCCGACACAGACGAAAACCACAGCAAAACCCATACAATCAGTAAAATTCCCCCTGTTTCTTTCATGATGCCCCTATCTGTGCCGCTACTTTTTAAAAACCTCTTGCATCACGATTTCATCCAGTTTTTTTCGCGGCGAAGGAAACTCCCGCGCCTGAAGATAATCAGGAAGGTCCTCTTTCTTCCCGGGTTGGCCGACGGCAATCATCGCCTCCACCGTGTAGCCATCGGGCACTTGCAGCGCTTCTCTGGCTTTGTCGTAGTCAAATCCCTGCATGCCGTGAACCACCAGATTTTTCAGCGACCCCTGCAGGGCCAGGCTGACCCACGCGGCGCCCGCATCATAGGAATGCGTTCGCGCGGGTTTTCCGGAATCAAACGATGTTTTAGATATCACGGCAATCAGAACGGCGGCGTTTTTCACCCACACCCGGTTACCCTCCGCCAGCAGTTCAAAGAAAACCTCCCAGCGCGGCGTGTTCCGGCGCGCGTAAATAAACCGCCAGGGCTGGTTATTGTTCGAGGAAGGCGCCCAGCGCGCCGCCTCAAAAAGCGTCAGGAGCGTTGCCTCATCGACGTCTCCGCCGGACATTGCCCGGGGGGACCAGCGATGAAGAAATATCTCATGGACATCATTTTCCGGTGTACGAAACTCATTGATATTCATTGTTTATCTCCTGCCGCCTGATTTTCCGGATGGTTACCCTCTGATTCAGTCTCCCCGAAACTTTTCTCCGCCGGATGGCTGTCACAGAGCCATGTTTTTAAAAAGATTAACTGGTTTTCTTCAGAATGCAAGCCTTTTAAAAAATAGTGGAGGCGAAGCTTGACTTTCCGGATTGAAAAATATATAAGGCGCAACTTGCGTAAACGCCAGGCCGATAACGTCCCCATCGTCTAGAGGCCTAGGACACGGGCCTTTCACGCCTGTAACTGGGGTTCGACTCCCCATGGGGACGCCAATAATAAAAACGAGGGGTTTCATTACCCCTCTTTTTTTTGAGTTTTTGGAGAGTTTTTAGGGCCAAATCTTTATTCTTGATATTTGACAGAGCTTTTGGATCTTCGCTACTTCCTTCCCAAGCGCCGGGTCTTTTTCAATCCTGACTTGCAACCTTTTGCGCGCCTGGCTTACCACGCTGTAAGCCACTCCGCCCAACAGCCTCCCGATCTCCGGCTGCGTGATATTACAGATCCGGCACAGTCATGAAACGATCTAGAAATGTCAAGAATAAAGATTGATGAACTCGTAAAAAGTAACTCAAACCGTCACCCCGGCGAAGGCCGGGGTCCATAACCAACTGTAATTACTGGATACCGGCTTTCGCCGGTAAGACGAAAAGAGTGCGAAATTGACTTTTTACAAGGACGTCAAGATTTGACCCCAATATTTTCTGTTGCTATGCGAGGGATAAGTGTATTAAAAGGTCGATAAGAAAATCACTATGGAGGGAAAAACAATGACAACAATCATCCTGATGTTGGCCGTGGTTCTTCTTTGTGGGCTTCTTTTTGCGGAAAAAAAGGAAAGCCTCAAGGGGATCCTTCTGACGAAACCTTTTTTGTCGGGCCTCTTCATCGCAACGGCCCTGATGCAGCCCTATGCGGCGGGAACCTATTTCTATCTCATTCTGGCAGGTCTTGTACTTTGTCTGGTCGGCGACGTCTGCCTGGCGTTTTTCTTTAACCGCAAAGTGTTTACGGCCGGCCTTGCGTTTTTCCTCACAGGGCATATTGCCTATATCGTGGCGTTTTTCGTGACCTCCGGCGTCAACGCCGGCACAGCGGTGTCCCTCGCAGCGGTTACCGTCATTTCCGCATATGTATTTACCAGACTGCGTCCGCACCTCGGTCCAATGATGGGCCCGGTTATCGCCTATATTGTCATTATCTCCATCATGGTGGTAGGGGCGGCCTCTCTTGCCGTTCGCCAGGACTTCTCCGTGCAAGCCCGGGCACTGGTCATGGCAGGATCCATCCTGTTTTATGTTTCAGACCTGTTTGTGGCAAGGCACCGGTTTGTGAAAAAAGGCATCTTCAACCGTTACGCCGGGTTGCCGATGTACTATGCCGCCCAGTTCATGCTGGCCTTTTCAGTAGGAATGATTCCATAAGCGAGTATCTGATGAAGGCGGAAATACGATATCACCACACTCTTCTCGACATTGATTTTCCCGACACAAGCCGGATCTATCGTTCCTCCTACGAGCCTCCCGCGGCGGTTGAATCAGAACTTGTCCTGCAGGCCATCAGAAATCCGATTTGCTCGGAAAGTCTTGTGGATTCCATCAAGAAAAAACCGCGCAGTAATGTGATGATCGCTGTATCGGACATTACAAGACCGATACCCTACCGGAAGTTTTTACCGGTCCTGCTTGATGAAATCGAGTCAACCGGAATCGATCGAAAACACATTACCCTTCTGATCGCCACCGGCATGCACAGACCCAGCACAAAAGAAGAAAGGGCTTTCATGTTTGGTGATGATATTGCCGGCAGATATAAAATTCTGGATCATGATGCCGAAGGCGACATGGTCAGCATTGCCGGCACAAGCTATTCCGGAGCGCCTATAAAGCTCAACAGAGATTTTGCACAGGCGGATTATAAAATAGTCATCGGACTTGTCGAGCCCCATTTTATGGCAGGTTTTTCAGGCGGCCGCAAGACACTCTGTCCCGGGCTTTCATCCCCGGAGACTATTCAGCACTTTCACGGGTACGAATTTCTCTCTCACCCCAAGGCCGGTATCGCACTGCTGGAGGGAAACCCCTGCCATGAAGAGGCGCTGTCTGTGGCCAAACTTGCCTGTGTTGATTTCAGTCTCCAACTTGTGGTGAACCATGAAAAAAGAATCGTCAAGGCCTTTGGCGGAGATCTTTTTGAAACGCATCATCAGGCATGCAATTATGTAAAAGGGAAAGCCTGCCCAATCGTTGAGGCAGAGGCGGACGTTGTGTTGACCGGTTGCGGGGGTTATCCCCTGGATGCCACCTTTTATCAATGCACCAAAGCGCTTGTGACAGCCCTCCCCTGCGTAAAAAAAGGGGGGACAATCATTGCCGTGGGAGGATGCGTGGAAGGCGTCGGCTCACAGGCGTATGAAAACATGCTCCGCAAGTACCGCAACGATTTTCCCCGCTTCATCCGTGACATCAGCAAAGCGACCGACATCGTAAAAGATCAGTGGCAGATACAGATGCAGGCCAGGGTCTATGAGAAAACCGGGCTGGATAACCTCTATTTCTTTTCCCATGGAATTGCTTCCGGCGCCGACGCATTTCTGGGAGCGAAGATCATGGAGGCCGGTTCGGAGAGAATTACCGGCGAGCTGCAAAAAACTGTCGACAATCTGGCCAGACAGGGATGCTCGTTTGTCGTAATACCCGAAGGCCCCTATTGCGCACCGTTGAGCAAAGAATTGGTTTAATGGGCGATCCCCATTTCTTCCATGGGTCGTCAGGTCAGGGATTCTTCGGGTAGCGGCCCTTTAGCTCTTCTTTCGCTTGCGGATACCGGCCACCATCGCGCGTTCCGGCACCCATGTCGGCACGATCCTGCGCCAGCGCAGGGAGCCGACTTTTATGCCGGCCCCCTGCGTTCGCTTGCAGGATAATGGTTTCCGGGTTACGCCTTCCCCCGAAGGCGCCGGAGATTCTTGTTTCAGTCTTTCTTCAGACAAGCGCAGGTGGTCCGTTGCGATTTCCACCAGCGCCTCAAAAATCTGCCGGATCCGGGGATAATCCGCTTCGGCGGCCGACTTCCGGCTCTTTTTACGCTTTCCACAGACCGTGCAGATTACAGTATTCCCGAGCTGTAATCGTGGCTGCTTCGATGGGGAAAAACGCTTCGGGCGCCTGGCCCGGCGACAGGAACTGGCGGCAGGATTTGCCATCGGCGATCACTTCGATCCACTCGATGTAGTGTTTTTCTTCCATCGGGTGGGCTACGCTGCCGACTTTTACCTTGACGCCGCCCGGCACTTTCTCAATGACCGGCACATGTTTTTCCTTTGAGGCGTCCATCGTGTTTTCCGTCAGCTTTTTCATGGGCTGATTGCAACAGACCAGTTCGCCTTTGCCGTCGTGCAGCACGGCCACAATGTGACCGCATACGTCGCATTTAAAAACATCGTTTCGATTTGCCATGGTGAATCTCCTCTTTGGTATTATTAATCCACTTTTTTAAACATCTTCCCCTTGGCGCCGCAGACCGGACAGGTTTCCGGCGCTTCTTTTTCCGCGGTATAGCCGCAGACCGGACACACATAATAGCTGTAGGATTCTTTCGCGCTGTCCAGATTATCCAATAACTGCTGATAGAGGCCGGCATGAATTTTTTCGACTTCGTTGGCAAAATGAAAAGACCGCTCTGCTTCTTTATGACCTTCGGCTTTGGCCGCCTCGATCATGGCCGGATACATGTTTCTGAACTCATGCGTTTCTCCGGCAACCGCCTCCTGAAGGTTTTCCTTTGTAGAACGGATGCCCTTCAATGCTCTCAAATGAGCGTGGGCATGAATAGTTTCCGCCTCCGCGGCCGCCCGGAATAATCTTGCGGCCTGGGCAAATCCCTCCTGATCGGCCTTGGCCGCGAAAGCCAGATATTTTCGGTTGGCCTGTGATTCTCCCGTAAAAGCTTCCTTCAATGCTTCTTCTGTTTTCGACATTCTTCATTGCCTCCTTTTTCAAGCCGGAATGATTCTTGATAAAACATAAAAGCCTCTCTTCCCGATTTTTTTGCCTTCCGTGTATGTCCTGCGAGACTGCGGGATCGGAATATCAGTCGGGGCGCTTCAAACAGTCCCGGCAATAACCGTAAAATTCAATCCGGGTATCGGTGACGACAAATCCCGATTTTCGGACAATATTCTTTGGCTCGAGCGTCGCGGGGATGTGGTAGTCCACAATCTTTCCGCACCGTTTGCAGATGAGATTCACATGGTCGGAGAGATCCACATCGTAGCGGTTCTCCATCCTGTCAAATTCCATTTGTCGGATCAGCCCGCTTTCGGAAAATTCCTTAAGCGTCGCATAAACCGTTGACAGGCTGACGCGCCCGGCTTTTTTCCGGGCTTCATTGAAGATGAGCGTCGCGCCGGGATGCTCGTGGCGATTTTCCACCAGCGCGTCGATTATCGCCAGACGCTGCGGCGTAATCTTGAGCCCGTTTTCCTTTAACTGACCGATCAGGTCTTCTTTGGTATTGGTCCTCATGTCGGAATCATTCCAGTTTGGCAAACCCTACCCTTATCCGGCTTGTCCTGTCAAGTGGTTTTTACAAATTGGAAGGGGCGGCAATGGATCGATCCTCGTCCACCGGCATGCAGACCTTCGATGCCGGTGGACGGGAGCCTGATATGATTCAGATTTTACAGACCATTTTTCTCGAACAAAACGAACAGTCCAATCGTCGCCGCCCAGAAGATGGGCACAATAACCCAGTGCGAAATACCCAAAGCGCCCGGCAGGCTGATCTTGCCGAAGTCCTGCCAGGCTATGACTGTTGACTGAAAAAAGGGATACAGTTCGGCAAACACCGCCGCGCCGGCAATCATTCCCGCGATGGCAAACAAAGCGTGTACGCGGCCTTCCCCCACAGCCGCAACGGAAGTGCCGGGGCAGAATCCCATCACCGCCCAGCCGATGCCAAACAAAACCGCGCCGATCCCCACCGCGCCCACATTCATTGGTTTATGGCTGAAGGTGATGATCCCCAGGTCTGAGAGAATAAAAATCCCGACCATGCCGACCAGAATTGAGGAAAGCATGAATTTGAAGATGGTCATATCTTTTATCAAAAGCGCGCCCACCTGTTTTTCAAAACGGATGACCCTCCCTTTCTGCAACAGAAATCCAAACACCACGCCGGTAACCAAACCCAAAATCTGATCAATGCTCATGACGCCCTCCTTTTGTAAACCAGCGCGGCGGTCAGAGCGCCAGCCGCAAAAAACAGCGCCAGCGCTACAAAAGAACTTACCGATAGCTGCATCATGCCGCTAAGCCCGTGTCCGCTGGGACATCCATCCGCCAACCTGGCACCAACCATGGCCACGATGCCTCCGACAAACGCGCCTGCGCCTCTTTTGGCCATTGAGGAACCGAAGCGTTTCCGCCAGATGGGCGGCACTTTTTCCACCCGATAGCTTTTATCCGTCAGAGAGGAAATCAGCGCGCCCAGGAAAATTCCGATGATGAGCATGAACTGCCAGTCCACTTTGATTTTCGTGGCGGCGAAATACGCGTTTTGGGCAACATGTTCCGAGGCGAACACCTGCTCTACAAAACCAACAGCGCGGACAAAAGTCGTGGACGCGCCCAGGTAATTGGTTTTGCCCATCAGCGTCGTTGTGGCGTAAACCGAAGCAATAGCCAGAATACCGACGAGCGCTCCGGCAACATAGGGATTCCATCCCCCGTCTTTTGTTTTAAGTTTCATCGATGCCTCCTTTCTTTCATGTATTCTTTAACGGCTGCCCGAATGCTATCTGATTTTGCGAACGATTGACAGTTGTTTTTTGCGCTTTTGAATGGCGGAACGGGCGAATGGGGCAGTGATGACCGGTTGCAATTTCCGCCGCTCCATGATATGAGCGAGTAACTCGTAACTGGTAATACATTGATCAATTCTTCAATGTTTGAGCTGCGTCTGTTTTACATCGTCGTTCATTAAGCAACGGCACACCAAAACATTGCGATATCGAAAAGGAGAGCACTTTGATAAAATGGCCCCCGCATCCTCTGTTTTGGAAACCCTGCTTTCCCAAAGCGCAGCTCATCCGTAAAACCGCGTCCGGGAGTTTACCGCGACCGCGGCTTTAAAAACCTGTCAGGAGTGTGCAAATGATGGAGCGTGTTGCTTTTAATTTTCCGGCCGTCAAAGAATTCATCAAGAAAAATTTCCGGCATTTCAACGCTGCCGTGTTGGTCGATGCGGCTCAGGCCTACGTCGACCATCTCCAGCAGGGCGGTAAGATGATGGTTGCCATGGGCGGCGCCATGAGCACCGCCGAACTCGGCATCACGCTCGCCCGGATGATCCGGGAGGATAAAGTCCACGCAATCTCCTGCACGGGCGCCAACCTGGAGGAGGACGTGTTTAATCTGGTGGCCCATCGGCATTATCGCCGCGTTCCGCACTATCGCGACCTCGCACCCGCCGATGAAGTGGAGTTGCTCAAAATGAAATTGAACCGCGTCACCGACACCTGCATTCCCGAAGAAGAAGCCATGAGAAAGGTCGAAAAAAAGCTGCTGGCGTTCTGGAAGCAGGCGGAAGAGAATCATCAAAGATATTTCCCCTATGAATTTATTTATCAGCTTCTTTCCAGCGGCGTCCTGAAAGGGGAGTATGAGATTGACGAAAAGGATTCCTGGGTCATTGCCGCCTGCGAAAAAAACATCCCGATTTTTGTTCCCGGCTGGGAAGATTCGACGCTGGGCAATGTCTTTGTCTCTAGTGTGCGGAAAGGAACCATCGGCAACGCCGCGGTTGTCAGGTCGGGACTGGAAGCTTTGAACGCCCTGATCGACTGGTATCTGGAAGCCTCCAAAAACCAGGGCGTCGGCTTCTTCCAAATCGCGGGCGGCATATCCGGAGACTTCGCGATCAGCGTTGTGCCGCTGATCCGCCAGGACCTGGAGATGAACTGCAGGCTATGGTCGTATTTCTGCCAGATCTCCGACAGCACGACCTCATACGGATCTTACAGTGGCGCCATTCCCAACGAAAAAATAACCTGGGAGAAACTTTCGGTGGATACGCCCCGCTTTGTCATCGAAAGCGACGCCACCATCGTTGTTCCACTGATTTTCGCCTACGTTCTGGCGGAATAACGCCGCCGCTTATGGGACGGCCCGCGCAGTATCCGCCTGCGCAAGAATCTCTTTTTCGGTTGGAAGAAAAGACGAAGCTCCCGGAGGCTCTCCTTCAGGAGGCTCAACACGTAAAAGAAACAACGCAAAAAAGGCAATCCGGATTGTCACGCAGCCGGAAAGCGGGCGGGTGTTTTTCACGACGGAGGCCGGAAGATGGAGCATGTTTGCATCGCCCTGGGACTGACGCTGCTGGCCGGCATGGCCACCGGCATCGGCAGCGTTATCGCCTTTACCGCGAAGCGCACGGATTACCGTCTGCTTTCCGTGGCGACGGGCTTTTCGGCAGGGGTCATGCTGTATGTCTCCTTTGTCGAAATCTTTCCCGAAAGCACGGCGATGCTGGCCTCACGCTACGGCGACTTGTGGGGAAACTGGCTCACCGCTGCATCGTTCTTCGGCGGCATGATGGTCATGGCGCTGATCGACAACCTGATTCCCGCCGCCGAAAACCCCCATGAAACGCATTCCGAGGAAGAGACGGCGCCGCTTCACGATCCCAAGGCGGCGCTTCCGGATTTTTCGTCCGCCGTATTCATGGATTCTGCTCATCATGAGCGGAGAGTTCACGATCACCGCCCGGCGCGCGCGGGGCTTATGCGCACGGGACTGCTGACGGCGCTGGCCATTACCATTCACAATTTTCCCGAAGGCATTGCCACTTTTTTAGCCGCCATGCAGGAACCGGCGCTGGGCGTAGCCATTGCCATAGCAGTCGCCCTGCACAATATCCCCGAAGGCATCAGCGTTTCCGTCCCAATATTTTACGCGACTGGCAACCGCAGGAAGGCCTTTTGGTGGTCTTTCGCCAGCGGTCTTTCCGAGCCGCTGGGCGCCGTGACCTCTTTTGCGGTGATCATGCTGATCGGCGGAGGCGGCACGTGGGAGGTTCCGGTGAG
>JAAZHX010000330.1 GCA_012510495.1 Smithella sp. | reverse complement strand
GCGCCCGTTCTAAAAGATCCGCATCGCCAGGCGTGGTTTCCGTATCAGCATCGGGAAAATCAGTCAGCAGGGCAAAATACAGGTTTGGATCACGGTTGCCCAGATAACGGATTTCCAGCCCTTCAAGCAGAGAATCCAAGGCGCCTGGACTGCCCAGCAAAGTGGGAACAATCACCATCGTCCGATGCTCTTTGGGAATTCCAGCGGAAAAGTCAAGACGAGGCAGTGGATGAGGCGCCACCTTGGTTGTTACGGCAAAGTTTACCAAAGACAAAGCCAGGGTGGATGCCGGGATGAGCGCGGCGATCAGCATTAAATACAGACGCCAGTCCCCCGGACTTAAATTAAACAAGCCAAGCGGCAAAAGAGCAAAAAAAAGAGTTAAAAAAAAGATGGAACCTAAATAAAAAAAGATTCTGAAGCGCCTGAAGAGTAAACCCAAGGTGTAGCGGGGTGTCCACGGGCAGCCAAGCAATTTTCTAAACGCAAAACGGTGCCCGCCAATAAGGTAGGAGCCTACATGCTGGGCCCGTGCGCAACCCGGCTTGAGGGGAGCGCTGGTTGCCTGTTCAAGCGCCATCCGGGCCACTTCCGGTTCTGTGCGTCTCGAGAGTTTGGCAAGTTTTTCTACAATATGCCGGTAATGATCGCGGGTGGCAAAGTCTTGAGAAAAATAGGCCCCGGCCGGATCACGGCGCAGTATCTGTTCAACCCGGCTATGCTCCTCCGCGAAATTCTTCCAGTCCATGCCATCAAGAAAGCGCAGGCTGGTTATGCTGTTGGTAACAGAAAGGTGTTCCGCCGCCTGTTCGTGACCATCTTTTTGCAAGCGTTGTGTGACAGTTGTGCCTTCATCGACAAGGGCTTGCTCTATCCAGTTAAGAATGATGGATACAGCAGGACCCTGTCCCTGAAGCCGTCCCACAAATTCGGAAAGAAAAGGAGCGCTGAGTTTCGGCTGAGTGTCCACGAATTCGGCTAAAAGATGAATCAGCCGTTTAGGTTCTCTGGCTGCCGCTTCCAGCACTCGTTCCGCCCAGGCAATACCTTCATCCAATTCCCTGCGACGCCTGGCAATACGTTGGGCGACACGGCGCAGATTTTCTATCGTGCCAAGTCGCAAAGAAATGGGGATTGCCCAAAGTTCGCTCAGCTTAAGAGCTTCCACACTCTGATAGGCGTTTACAAAAGCGCTTATCGCCTCTGCGCTTAACAGGCCATCAAGATGGGCGATCAGCTCCGCCGCCATGCTGTATACGCGAGGCAGGCCGGCGTGAGGCCCCTGGCTTATTCTGGGTAAAAGATGACTGTAACGCCTGGGCAAGTGAATGCGCGTCAGTTCTATATGTTGCTCTATAAGATAGAAATTATCCAGGAGCCATTCATCCGGAGGCGACATCCGTCGCCCGGCAGTATCCGCGTGTACAAGCAGCTCGTGCGTTTCTCTCAATGCACGGGCATTATCATCCAGCCGGGGAAGCAGAAGGTTGTATCCTGAGCCAAACTCGGTTTTATGTTCCCGTGCCTGCTTGTCGGCAAAATGTCTGAGCTGTTCTATGCTCAGCAACTCCGCCCGGAAGGGCTCATCATCAGGCGCAATAATATTTTTAGATGTTTTTTTTAAGAGAAATCCGGAAAACAGCTTCTTATATAAGTGTTCAAACAATAACCTCATGCGTAAATCTTAATAGGTAAGAAGAATAAAAGCAAGCCCCGGGCATTTGTATGCTAGTCCCATCTTCTACAGTAGCTAAAAAATAGTTCTGCTATTTTAGATAGATGGGTGCCCTGAAAAAGTTCTTGGCACCACAGATTGTTCTTTGACAAAATTGATTGTGTCACGCTAATTCCCGGATTGTCGGTGGAAACGGTTTCCCGATCCAGTTTCAGGTGCTTCCGGTAACCTTTGTTCCCCACAAGAGCCTTCGGGTTTTGAGCTTTTCTTTCAGGGAATCGATGATCGCCTGCCGATCCGCCGCATCCTTCCTGGCCTGCTTTTCATTGCGGCAGACGACATAGCGGTTCCCATCGACCATCACTTCCCTGACCTTCAGGGGAGAAGGGGCTTTGGCGGAAACGCCCTCCGGATGAACCTGATCTGGTCAAGTAAAAACGGCGGCATCCGCCGGGATATCTTCCCGACCGGGGCCGGAAGACTTCAATGCCGGTGATTATTTCGTCAAGGAAATTTTAGAAAAGGGGATAAGGATTCTTTAAGTCGGTGCGACTTTCCGATGACGCCGTCAATTTTTCCAGAGATACGCTGCATTTAAACTACAGGAAACAATACGCGCAACACCATCAGGAGGCGGCGTGTATCTTCATCAGGCAAGGTTTTCAGAATCCGACCAATTCGATTCTCAATGGCTGTTTTATCAACCGTCTCCTGTTCAAAACGAAACAATTCCAGAAGTTCAACCTTCATCGCGGCAGCAATTTTAACGATAGTCTCCAAAGAAGGATTTTGCTGACCGCGCTCAATTTCTCCAATGAATTTATAGCTTAAATCCGCATGCCTGCCCAACTCTTCCTGTGTCCATCCCCTGATGTTTCTAAGGTTTCGGATTCTCCTGCCAAGAAGTATTCTTTCACTTTCGATTTGATTTTTCATATGAGAATAATAGATGGTTTAAAAATGACATTAAACCCTGTATTAGTGTTTTTATACCTTGACAAAACACCATTAGGTATGTTTATGAAAAATCAGCATCAATAGATATCTTAGAAGCGCTACAAATAAATATTCAAAGGCCAAAAACATGAACGGTGATTTTTCCCTTCATTCAAGCGGTTATTTAAAACTCTTGAAGGCAGGCGAAACATCGCCAACGTTGTTTCCTAAAGCAATTTCATAACAGCCAACTAATGAAGGAGAATAACATATTTGTGCTTGATCATAAGACAACCCATAAAGAAACGCATTACAAAATGTAAAGTAGCCGAGGTTGAATAAAATTTAACGAGGAGGCAAGCATGAAGAAAAGTATTTTTTTATTATCGATTTTAGTCGTGATGATGTTTACAGTTGAGGTCTGTGCGGAAACGCCCAAATTTGGCATAGGCGCAAGAGCAGGTTATAATTTTTATCGAGATGGAAGCATGGATGTTGCTGGTATAAATGTTGATTATTCAAATAACGGTGCGTG
Organism: Smithella sp.; assembly: GCA_012510495.1. Lineage (GTDB taxonomy): Bacteria > Desulfobacterota > Syntrophia > Syntrophales > Smithellaceae > UBA8904. Next base: position 4,443 of record JAAZHX010000330.1, on the reverse strand, counting down.
GGCGTTTGGATTTATCGGAATCCTTAAAATCAACAAATACATATCCACTGAGCTTGCCATCGATTTTATCAATTCATCAAAAAATGAATTCACATTTGCTGGCGCATCATGGAAAGCTGGTGAAATCAAACAAATGCCTCTCACCTTGACGGCACAATTCCATTATCCAGTGGGAATAGTTAGTCCTTATATAGGTTTAGGCCTTGGGTATTATATCAGGTCCTATGATAAGGATAACACATTCTTTATTCCTGCCGCTGACGTCTCTGTTGACAACGGCTGGGGATATCATGTCAATGCGGGGTCGGATATATTTATCACACAAGCCCGCAATCTTGCTCTCAATATAGATTTCAAGTACGTTTGGGCAAAAACCGATATTACGGCAGCCGCTGGTGCGGTTAAGCTAGAGCGAAGCATGAACCTTGATTCTTTCCTTGTTAATTTCGGCATCAAATACTTTTTCTAATCCATATTCAGGTTTATTTATGGCCCGTCCACAAAGGGCGGGCCATAAATAAACCTCCACAATATTTCAGCCCGCAATCCGTAAACTTCAAGTGTGTGAGCCTCCCCATTGTCAAGACAGAAAATGTGTTCGTTTAAGGTGCATTCGAATCTGCACGGTTAAAATCTCCTTCTCAACTATGGCAGGCTACATGCGCCTTGTTCACCTCCTTTACCAGTAAGCGTGGTTTCGGAAGTCTTCTGAAAGGGAGGTGAGATCAATGAGGCAGAGCCTTTTCATATTCTTTGATCAGCGTCTTTTTGGGAAGGCCAACTTCAATGATGTCCCACGGCAGAACTTCATTAACATCCTTCTGACGATAAACGTAGAAGTCAGGATTAATGGTCACTTCTTTGAGCGCCCTCGTCCAGTTGCCGTTCAGGCGATGGACGGCCGCGAGAATTTCCCCGACGCGCCGGTCCCCCAGGGATAAAAGCGCCTGCACATAAGCCCACTTCGGAACGTCGGCAATGACGTTGATCTGTTTGTCGGCGCGAAACGCGTGAGCAATCTTTTTGATTCTGCGCCCCACTTCCTGAACATCCGCAAGCGGGCGCCATTGGAACGGCGTGTGCGGTTTGGGAATGAATTGATTGATGCTGAGCGTGATGCGCCGGAATTTTCGCTTTCCTTTTGTGTGGGCCAGCGCCGCGTGCTGGATGGTTTTGGCCAGATCGATGACGGCGTCGATGTCTTCTTCCGTTTCCGTAGGCAGGCCCACCATAAAATACAGCCGGAGATTGAAAATATCCCGGACAATCAGGAGACGCGCGGCCTGCAGGATATCATCCCGGGTGATGCCCTTGCGCAGCAGATCCCGCAGGCGCTGGCTTCCCGCCTCCGGCGCGAGAGCGACTGTCTCAATGCCGCCGGCCCTGAGCATCTCCACAATGCTTTCATCAACCTTGTCCAGGCGCAGCGAGCCAATGCCGGCCTGCGCCTGGCGGTCCACAATGTAGCGGCAGATTTTTGCCAGATCGGGATGGTCCGAAACGGCCGTGCCGATCAGACCGATTTTGTTTTTCGCGTTCAGACCATGATCAATGGCCTGGATAATTTTTTCATAGCTGCGGAAACGCGGCGGGGCATAAACATGTCCCGCCGCGCAGAAACGGCAGAAATGCGGACAACCGCGGTTGACTTCAATCAGAAACATATCAGCCATTTCCGCGTCGGGGCTACTGACAACCTCCGTCGTGCAAAAAGTGTCAATATTTTTTACCGGGGCCGCTCTGATTTTTTCAGGCAGGCCCTTCAGGCGCGGCGTCATGCCGCGGATTCTGCCGTCCGCAAAATACTGAACCTCATAAAGGGAAGGAACATACACCCCCGGTATTTTCTTCTGCAAAGACGCCAGCAGGGCTTCCCGGCCGGGGCCGGACGACCGCGCTTCAGCCAGCATCCGCGCAAATCCGCTCAGCGCCTCTTCGACTTCTCCGGTCAGAAAAACGTCGAAGAAATCCGCCAAAGGCTCCGGATTGAGGGTCAGCGCGACGCCGCCGCCGATCACCAGCGGGTGCCCGTCCGTACGGTCCTTCGCGTAGAGCGGAATGCCGCCCAGGGTGAGCATTTTCAGGATGGCCGGGTAATCGTTTTCAAAGGAAACGGAAAACGCCAGAACGTCGAAATCACGAAGGGGTTTTTGATTTTCCAGACTGAGCAGTTCCACCGCGCCGGCGGCGTATTCGGCGTCGCCGCCGGCAGGCAGAAACACTCTCTCACAAAGAAGGAAGGGGATCTCGTTGATGATTTTATAAACCGTCTGGAAACCGAGGTTGGCCATGCCGATCCGGTAAAGATTGGGATAGGCCAGGCAAACCGCCAGGCCGGTTCCCCAGACTTTTTTCACGACTCCCCGCTCACGAGCCAGCAGGGTTTCGTATTTTTTCTTTTCCTTCCAGTTCATGGACAGCTCATGGCCTCCCGTGCGATCCAGCCCGCATCCGGACAAGCCACGATGTTTTCCTAGTCCGCCTGCCGGCGCAGGAACGTGGGAATATCGATATCCACGTTTTCGTTTTCGTCGCTGACGCCCATCGTCACCACATTGGCCGGGTCGCCGGATTTGTTCCTGCGTATGTACGCCGGCGTCGATAGATCTTCCCGCCGGAATCCGCCCAGATGTGTCACATTGGAGGGGGTCTGTTTCTTCCGGACGTCCTCAAAGCCCGTCGCGATCACGGTGATACGGATTTCATCCTTCATGTTTTCGTCAATGACCGTGCCGAAGATGATATTGGCATCCTCATGCGCCTCGGCCTGAATCAGAGACGAGGCCTCGTTCACTTCATACAGGCTCATGTCGGGTCCACCGGTGATGCTGAGCAGAATGCCCTGCGCGCCCTGGATGGTGTTGTCCTCCAACAGCGGCGAGGAAATCGCCCGCTGGGCGGCCTCGACGGCCCGGTTCTCGCCGTTGGCCGTGCCGGTACCCATCAACGCCATACCCATGTTGCTCATGATGTTTTTGACGTCGGCAAAGTCGAGGTTGATCAGACCGGGGACAATAATCAGATCGGAGATGCCTTTTACGGCCTGATAGAGAATATCATCGGCCTTCTTGAAGGCTTCCAGCAGCGAAAGTCCCCGCCCGCCCAGGCTCAACAGCCTCTGGTTGGGAACCACAATCAGGGTGTCCACCACATCGCGCAGCTGCACGATGCCGTCTTCCGCCTGCGCATTTCTTTTTTTGCCTTCAAACTGAAAGGGCTTGGTGACCACGGCAACGGTCAGCGCGCCGCCTTCCCGAGCCACTTCCGCGATCACCGGCGCCGCGCCCGTGCCGGTTCCTCCGCCAAGGCCCGCCGTGATGAAAACCATGTCCGCTCCCTCCAGGTGCCGACAGATTTCATCGCGGGATTCCAGAGCCGCCTGTTTGCCGATTTCCGGATTGGAGCCCGCACCCAGCCCTTTGGTCACTTCCGCTCCGATCTGGATTTTCACGGGCGCGCCGGATGCTCCCAGTGCCTGGGCGTCCGTGTTCGCGATGATAAAATCGACGCCCCGCAGCGTATAGGAAATCATGGTATTGACGGCGTTCCCGCCGCCGCCACCCGCGCCCACCACCTTGATTCTTGCCGAATGCTCGATGCATTCCTCTGTTAATTCAAACATGCACACCCCCTTCTTTGTTTAGAAAAATTCCAGAAACCATTTTTTGAGTGTTTTGAACCATTCGCCGAATACATTTCCCGTTTTCCGATAGACGGAATCGCTGGGAATATTTTTACTGCCGTAAACAATCAAACCAACGCCGACGGCAAAGGCCGGCGAGTTGGCCACATCGCTCAAGCCGCCGACGCCGGAAGGACACCCGCGGCGCACCGGCATGTCAAAAATCTGTTCCGCCATTTCGTTGATGCCGGGCAAAAGCGACGAGCCGCCGGTCAGCACAATGCCCGCCGCCAGCAGGTCTTCATAACCGGAACGCACGATTTCCTTGAACGCCATATTCAGAATTTCATCCATGCGGGGCTCGACGATCCGGCCCAGGATCTGCCGCGACACCGTCCGGGCTTCCCTGCCGCCCACGCTGGGCACTTCAATAATGTCTTCTTTCGGGATCATCGACGTCATGGCGCAGCCGTGGTTCAGTTTGATTTTCTCTGCCTCGGCAAACGGCGTGCGCAGCCCTGTGGCAATGTCCATTGTCAGGAAGTTTCCGCCAACCGGCACGATGGCCGTGTGCTTGATGCTTCCCTCCGCAAAGATGGCGATCCCCGTGGTTGCGCCGCCGATATCGATCAGGGCGACGCCCAGGTCTTTTTCGTCGCCGCTGATAATGGCCTCGCTGGCCGCCAGCTGCTCCAGCACTACATCTTCAATATCCAGACCGACGCGATTGACGGATTTGACCACATTCTGTATTGAAGCGGCGGCGCCCGTCACGATATGCACTTTCGCTTCCAGCCGCACGCCCGACATCCCCACCGGAT
>JAAZHX010000087.1 GCA_012510495.1 Smithella sp. | reverse complement strand
GATGGGTAAAACGTTTTCAAATGAACTTTAGACCTTTATATTACGGTTTGTATAACACGTTTGTCTTTCATTGCCCGTACATCGCAATCCGCTGGGGCCGCCGAACGAGAAGATAAATCAATGCGCCGACCCAATGGGTCAGGACAATGATGACGATCCAGATCAGCTTGTCGTTGCCGTTGGAGGGTTCCTTCGTGGCGCAGTCAACAATCATCCATATCCACAAAATCGTCCCGCCAAGGCCGAGGACTAAGCCGAGGACTAAAAATAATATAAAAATCGGCAGTGTTGTACTCATCTTAATGTCCTTTTTTCAGTAAGGTTTCATTTCGCAGGGTCGGCTTTCGCCTCAAAGAACGATTATATCGGCTGAAAGTACATCTTTAACTGAATGGCGCCCGTGGTGGGTATGCAAAGGTACTTGCCGGACTTGGAAAAAGTGGACTCGTCGCCGTCTTCGTCCTTTATGACGAGGGTGTCAGCGTCGGGCCTACCGGTAATTTTATAGGCGGCAGATTCCCGGTTTCCGTTTCCATGCGTAAATGTCACCGTTGTCGCCGTAAAGAGCATCTTTGTGCCGACCACCTGACCAATCAACTCATCTGTAAGCCGCTTGCCCGCCTCTATAGCTAAACTGTCCGGGACGCCTTGTGCTTTTATGTCCGCCGGAAGGTTGGCCCGCGTCGTCGCCTGGTCAAAGGCCCACTCGCCCACAAGCCAGTTATCGTCTTTTTTTGAACAGCCCGTAAGAAATGCCATCGCCGTGACGGCTATACAGACCGTCGATACCCTTGATAATACATGCATTACACCTCTCCTTTATTGGATGGGTAAAACGTTTTCAAATGGACTTTAGACCTTTATATTTCGGTTTGTATAACACGTTTGTCTTTCATTGCCGGCCATTCGGCAAAGGCAAGAAACAGCGGCAAAATGACATTGCCGAGCGGGACGAGCATCAGCAATCCCAATGCGCCGGAAAACCCCGCCTTGGCACAGATTTTCCAAAACGCAACGATCATCAGCGCACTGACCGCAAGCGAGACCAGCATTGCAACAAGGAAGATAAGAATCAACGCCACTGGTGCGACCGGTTCGACCGAGTGCGTTGGCATGCCAACAAAATCAATCGTTTCCATTACGAATCTCCTGTTCTAATAGGTTTTGGTTTCTAAGCAGTCAAGACCTTATTCTGCAGGAATAAAATAAACCGCCCACTTACAATTTAACGGGTCTATGCCCATTTCTTCCATACGCATCAGCACATCTTCGTCGAGGTCGACGGTATCGAACTCGAAGTCTTCCGACTGTTCAAGACTCTCCATTAGAAGAATTGTTTTCGTATTGGCTTCAACGAAATACAGCGTTCCGGCTTTCGGGGCAGTGTAATCAATATATGTTGCGGTGCCGACATAGTATTTGGGCTTCGGTAAACCGGATGAATCAAATTTACTCCCGCCGCCGAGGCTGTGTGTCGCACATCCGCCTGCCAATAATACCAACGATCCAATGACCAATACGAGCGTTCTCATTGCCTAACCTTTCACAAAGTGTTGTCAAGTCCTGATATATATCGTATCGTTCTTGCCATCAAGAACGAAATACCACTGAAATATCGGCACACGTCGTGTTATTCCTGTGTCGGGTCGGCCACTCGGCCCACAAACAGGATGCTCCCGGTGGTGTTGTCTTTGATCACAAACACGAACGGGCGGTCGGCGCGAAATACCGGCGGCGGCGGGGCCAGCGACATAACCGCCACAATGGCGCCTGTTGCCGCGGCGGCCTCGGTACCTTCTTCATTGACCTCTACAAAGGCCTTGTGGATGACGTCGGAAATATAGAGGTTTTTGGCGCCGTTCATGCCGGAAAAGTCCGCCGTGTCCCCGAAGGCATCGGGCATCCCCATGGCCGAGAG
>JAAZHX010000088.1 GCA_012510495.1 Smithella sp. | reverse complement strand
TCCCCCTCTTTTCTAAAGAGGGGTTAGGGGAGATTTTGCTGAAATCAATTCTTCAACCTCTCAAAAAATCCCCCTGAATCCCCCTTTAAAAAAGGGGGACTTGCCAGATCCTTTCCGATTGCCATCGCATCAGCTCCCTCTTTTCTAAAGAACCACCGATCCAGTCCCCCTCTTTTCTAAAGAGGGGTTAGGGGAGATTTTGCTGAAATTAATTCTTCAACCTCTCAAAAAATCCCCCTGAATCCCCCTTTAAAAAAGGGGGACCTGCCTTGGTCTTCGTCCAAATCCCCCTAAATCCCCCTTTTAGAAAAGGTGGAGTCATTGCGCGATGACTTCGTAGGGGAGAATAACCTCTTCGCAGTTGTCCGCGATTTCCATGAGCCGCCGGAAGAATTCATCCAGCGGCATCGGATCGGCGGACGGAAAGATTTTCCGGACGGCAATCTCCCGTTCCCGGTCCCAGGCAACGACCAAAAAGGCTTCCGCATCTTTGCGATGACCGGCAAGCGTCTGCATCTCCAGCTCTACCCTGGCGTCTCTGGCCGGAAAAACGAAATTTTTTCCCGCGAAAACCAGATTTCCCGACTCATAGTCGTTGGGAAACACCAGCGCCACACGGTCGTCCGCCATGATGTTGAAAATGGCGATGTTCGCATCTTTTCTGACGTCAACGGAAATCCGCGCTTTTTCACCAGCGCGGAAAACCGCATTGTTGATTTTGGCCTTCAGGCCGGCGGCTTTTACTTTTCTTGCCGGAACGTAAACGTCCGCGTTGATCCGGACGCGATATTCCGGAATCGGCACGGTGGATGAATCTTTCTGATACTGGCCGATGGGCAGCCAGGCGGCCTTTTCCCGGACAATGAAACCCCTCGAATAGGATTTGATGAAATCGGCGGCAACCGCCAGATTGGTCACCAGCGTGGCCGACGTGACGGACACGCCCGCCGCCTGCTCGATGGCCGCTGCCCGCGCGCGCTGCAGGGCGGCAAGCTGACACTGCTCGGCGCTCATGCCGACAATGGCGCAGGCGCCTTCCGCCTCGATGCCGGTTTTGATTTCACCCGCGGGTTTGGAAAAATTCGCCGCCTGTGCGGACGCGGCCAGGCAGCATAGAAGAAAAATCATTGAGAAAAGTTTGAGCCTGGAAATCATGATGATCCCTCCAGAGCGGAAAGTGTGCGCAATGTAACAACTTTCAATAATCATTTCAAGTCTATTTCACGCAAACCAATGAAAACCAATGAAAAACTTGACATATGAACGATCGCTGATATGATGACCGCGAAAATAACACAGTGAAGAAGAACCTATGAATGAACGGGGGCGACTGCCGGTAACACATTGGAAAATCAGGGATTCCGGCCTTAAAAACATAGAAGAAGCGCTGGTGAAGGAATTCGGGGTCCACCCGATTGTTTCCCGGTTGATCTTAAATCGACAAGTGGACAGCCTGGAGGATGCGCAGCGCTACCTGCACCCTTCTCTCAACGACCTGCACAGCCCCTTTCTGATGCAGGACATGAAAAAAGGCGTGGCCCGGCTGCTGAAGGCGATCTACGACGGAGAAGACATCGTCATTTACGGCGACTACGACGCGGACGGAATCACCTCCGTTGTTATTTTGTATAAATTCATCAAACAGCTGACCGGCCGCGTCTCCTATTACATTCCGGACCGGGTTCAGGAAGGCTACGGGCTGAAGATTCCGGTCATCGACCGGTTCAAGGAAAAGAATGTAAAGCTGATTATCACCGTGGATTGCGGCATCTCCGATATAGAGCAGATCGCCTACGCCAAATCCGTGGGCATCGAAACGATCGTGCTGGACCACCATGAAATCGCCGATGAACTCCCCCCTGCCGTCGCCTGCATTAATCCCAACCGAACGGACTGCGCCTTTCCTTTCAAGAGTCTGGCCGGCGTGGGCATCGCCTTTAATTTTCTGATCGCGCTTCGCGGCACGCTGCGCAAAGAAGGCTTTTGGAAAAACGCCGAATATCCCAATCTCAGGGAGCTTCTCGACGTTGTCGCCCTGGGAACGATCGGCGACATCGCGCCGCTGCTGGGGGAAAACCGGATTTTTACCCGGATCGGCCTGGAGCTGATGACGGAAGGCAGACGCCCCGGAATCAAAGCCCTCAAAGAAGTCAGCGGTATTGACGGGCAGCTGATCGACTCCTTCAAGGCTTCTTTCTGCCTGATTCCCCGTATCAACGCGGCGGGCAGGATCGCTTCGCCGCTCGACGCCGTCGAACTGCTGCTTGCGGAAACACTGGAAGAGGCCCGGCCGCTCGCGGAAAAACTGGACTTGTATAACCGCCGCCGCCAGGCCATGGAAAAAGACATTCTGAACGAAATTCTGGAGAAGCTCGGCGCGAAGCCCGACCTGAAAAACATCAACTCCCTGGTTTTTTCTTCCGAAAAATGGCACCCCGGCGTCGTGGGCATCGTGGCCTCGCGCCTGGTGGATCTCTTCAGCCGTCCGACCTTTGTCATCAGCCTCAAGGACGGCGTGGGCAAGGGTTCCGGCCGCAGCGTTTCGGATTTCAATATCCACAAGGGCCTGCAGCAGTGCGCGCCGCTGCTTCTATCTTACGGCGGCCATTACCGTGCGGCGGGCATTTCCATTAAGGAAGATGACATCGATGAATTTGCCTGCATGATGGATGAGATCATCCGCAACTCGGTCGCCGCCTCGGAAATGGTTTCCCAGACGCTGATTGACGCGGAGTGCCGCCTTGAGGACATCAGCCTCGATCTGATCCGGCAGATGTCGCTGCTCGCGCCTTTCGGCAGTGAAAATCCGGAACCGGTGCTTTGCTCCAGGAACATCCGGGCGTCGTCTCCCGTCATTGTCGGCAAAAATCACCTCAAAATGCGCGTGGTTGACGACCGCGCGTCTCTCAACGCCATCTGGTTCGGCATGGGCAAATATCTCGGCGCGATCAACTCGGCCAACTTCGATGTGGTCTTCTCGCCACAGATCAACTACTGGAACGGCTCATCCGATGTTCAACTGAAAATCAGGGACGCGGCCATCGTCGCCTGAGGAGCCTCCATGAATCAAGCAACCAGGGCAGCCCTGTTCAGCTTTCTTCTTTTCCCGGGCAGCGGGCAGATTTATCTGAAGCGATACGTGAGAGGAATGGCTTTTCTGACGCCCGCCGCTGCCGCTACGCTCGCGCTGGCCTGGATGATTTTTCAGGTCGTTCTCGTGATCGTCCGGGAGGCCCTGTCGGGAGCTCCGGGGATGGACGGCGTTCTTTCCGGCATGGGGAACGGGCTCAGGGCGATCAACATAAGCCTCGCCCTGTGGCTGCTGATTTTGATTTTCTTTTTGTGGGTTTTTTCGGCGATCGACGCGTATCGCCTCGGCAAAAAAATAACGGCTTCTACCACGTCCGCAAATCGACAATCAGCTTCTGGTCCGGTTTGATTCCGCCCTTTTCCACAACTTCCAGGACATCGATTCGGACCGTGCAGATTTCCTTAAATATCTTCTTTAAGTTATTCTCCCAACTAGCAGAATTAACTTGAGAATTTATCTTCTCTACGCGCAGCGTCAAAACGTCTTCATGGCCTTTGCGGCTGACTACAGCCTGGAGGGGAAGGCCTTCGAATCTGGCGGAAAGCAACTTCATCTGACTTGGAGCGATAAAGAGTCCGCGGACTTTTACGGCATCGCCCACCCTGCCCGCGATTCCCGCCAGCCGGAAGGATGTCCGGCCACAGGAACATTTTTTGGTGACGAGCCGGGATAAATCGCCCGTTCCGAAGCGCAGAAGAAAGAAAATGTCATTGAGGCGCGTCACGACCACTTCGCCCAGTTCGCCCGGCGCGACATTTTTTCCCGTTGCCGGGTCCACGATTTCCACAATCGTTTCCTCGCAGATGTGCCAGCCGGATTTCGCACGGCATTCGTAGGCCACGTCTCCCACTTCGGTGGCGCCGTACATCTGAAAGGTTCTGATTCCGTACTCTTTTTCGAATCTCTGCCGCAGCGAAGGCAGGAGCGGCTCCGCGGCAAAGCAGGCTTTCCTGACGCGAAAATCTTTTTTAAAATCAAAGCCCAGTTCTTTGGATTGGTCGATGATGGACGAAAGGAAACTCGGTGTGCCCACATAGGCCGTCACGCTGAGGTCCCGGATGAGCTGAACCTGAATCTGCGAGGAGGAGGTGCCGGAGGGAACCACCGTCGCGCCGACTTTGCGCAGGCCGTTGTGGAACGTGAGGCCCGCCGCGACCAGATGATAGGAAAAGGCGTTGAGCGCGATGTCCGCTGGCCCGATGCCGGCCGCGAAAAACGCCCGCGACCAGAGATAATCGGTTTCCGGTAAATGAGGCTCGTAAACCGGCCCCGGAGACGTGAAAATGCGATCGACGGCGACGTCGGGGTTTTCCAGCCCCGCGTAGGGCGGTTTGCGCATTTCCATCTCCACCAGCTTTTCCCGGGAAGTGACGGGCAATGTTTCCAGGTCCTCACGGGTTTTTATCCGGGCGGGATTGATTTTATTTGCGTCCAATATTTTGCGAAGCGCGGGTGACTTTTGATAGCCCCGCCGCACCATGCGCGCCAGCAGCCTGTCCTGCCTGGATTTTCTTTCTTCTGCACTCCAGGCTTCTTTTTCGTCGTATAACCGCTTCATACCCTTCCCCCTGATGGTCTAATCATGCGTCCGGTGTCCAGGCGCCCTCGCCGTTCGCCGAACCGTATCGTTGTTTCGATTTTCTTTCAGTATATCTTTCCCCGCACCCGATCGGGCGAGCGAAAGACACGCCTTTCGCAATTCATTGACCGGCTTTAGCCGATGAGCGACGACTTCGGGACTCATGTCAATCTTCATGTTCCAGGCTCCTGAGATACTCAATGTCATCTCCTTTACAGCCAGCGCTTGCGGCGGCGGTAGGATTTGACGTCTTTATAGGATTTGGCGATGCCCGATGCGGCCATTCCCAGGTAAAATTCCTTGACGTCCGGATTGTCGGACAATTCCTGAGAGGAGCCCTCCATGACGATTTTGCCGTTTTCCATGACATAGCCGTAGTGGGCGACCTGCAACGCCATATTGGCGTTCTGCTCCACCAGCACAATCGTTGTGCCGTGCTCTTCATTGATCTTCCCGATGATGCGGAAGATCTCCTGCACCACCAGCGGCGCAAGCCCCAGCGAAGGCTCGTCCAGCATCAGAAGCTGCGGATGCGCCATCAGCGCCCGGCCGATGACCAGCATCTGCAACTCGCCGCCGCTGCAGTATCCGGCCAGCGCTTTCTTTCTTTTTACCAGCGCGGGAAAGTAATGATAGACCATTTCCAGGTCATCTTTGTATGGCTTTCCCGGCCGGGTGGCTGTTCCGACGCGCAGATTTTCTTCGATGGTCAGGTATTTGAACGGCTGGCGGCCTTCCAGCACCTGAATGATGCCCTGGCGCGTGATGAATTCAGGCGCCTGATTCTGAATGTTTACACCGTTGAAGATGATGTCGCCGTCGGTGACTTCCCCGTTTTCCGGCTTCAAAAGGCCCGAAATCGCTTTGAGGGTCGTGGTCTTCCCCGCGCCGTTGCTGCCCAGAAGCGACACAATGTGCCCGCGCGCAACCGAAAGCGACACGCCCTTGAGCACTTGAATGACGTTGGAATAAACGACGGAAATATTATTCAACTGCAAAAGAATCTCACCCATAAAACATCCTAGCCCTGCTCTGCGGGATAAGTGCGTTAACAAAATTATTTTCTGTCGGGAACACAGAAAATAATTTCCAACTTACTAATATGAAAACGGCCAGAGCCGGAAACTGGAGCGCACGATGCGCCAAAGCTCCGCCAGCCCCTTCGGTTCCAGTAAAATAAACAGCACAATCGCCAGTCCAAAAACAAATTCGCGAAGCGGAGCCATGTTCAGGCCCAGAGCCGTAATCCAGCCGACGTTCATCAGAGCGCCCGTCGCGAAGCGCAGCGCTTCATTGAGCACTGTGATGAAAGTTGCGCCGAAAATCGCGCCGGGCATGCTGCCCATGCCGCCGATGATGACCATGGCGATGAATTCCACGGAAAGCGCAAGATTGAAGGGCTCCGTAGTGATGCTGACCATGTAGTAGGCCCAGAGGGCGCCCGCGAAACCGGCGTAAAACGAGCTGATCGCAAACGACAGGAGCTTGTAGCGGAAGATCGGGATGCCCATGCCTTCAGCCGCGCGGTCGTTGTCCCGGATGGCGACAAACGCGCGTCCGTATTTGCTGCGCATGATGTTGACCGCGAACCAGGTCATGGCCGCCAGGCAGGCAAAAATCAAAAAGAAAAAGGCCCTGTCCCCGGCGATGCTGACGCCCAGGATTTGCGGCTCCGGAAGCGTGATGCCCATTGTTCCCCGGGTCAGGCTTTCCCACTGGATCAGGACATATTCGATGATGAATTGGCCGGCCAGCGTGGCGATCGTCAGGTAAAGCCCCTTGAGGCGGCCGGAGGGAATGCCGAAGATCATGCCGGCCATGGCGGTGATCAGTCCCGCGGCGGGGATGCAGACGAAGAACGGCAGGTTCAGGCGTGTGGCCAGAATCGCTCCCGCGTAAGCCCCCACGCCGAAAAACGCGCCGTGCCCCAGCGAGATCAGCCCGGTGTAGCCGACAAGAATATTGAGGCCGATCGCGGCAATCGCCATGATCCCGATGTTGTTCAAAATATACAGCAGGTAGCGGTCCAGGACAAAAGGCGCGACGCCAAACAGGAAAAGCAGGAAAACCAGCAGGCTGACCCGGCCGAACCAGGTGTCGAAAATGGCCAGCTCTTCAGCGTAGGTTTCGCGGAAATTACCGCAGGGATGAAAGGACGGTTTTTTCATTTTACACTCTTTCAATCTCGACCAGGCCGAACAGGCCGTAGGGCTTCAGCATCAGGATGAAAACCAGAACGATGTAGGGAACCACATCTCGAAGCGACGGGGACAGATAGCCGCCGGTGAAGGTCTCAAGAAGACCGATGATGATGCCGCCGATAATCGCTCCGCCGATGCTGTCCAGACCGCCCAGGATGACCACCGGAAACACTTTCAGGCCGATGGCGGACAGGTCGTGGACGTTAACGCCGTTGATGATGCCCAGAACGATGCCGCTCATGCAGGCCACCATCGCGGCAATTGCCCAGGAAAGCGCGAAGACGCGCCGGACATGGACGCCCAGCGACAGAGCCGCTTTCTGGTTGTCCGCCACTGAACGCATGAAAATCCCCTGAGACGACTTTTTGAAAAACAGGCCGAAGAGGACCAGAAACACAACGCTGATCGCCAATGTGGCGGAATACACGGGCGCAATGGTGATCGATCCCAGGTGAAATTCCAGCGACGCGGGCAGGAACTCCGGATAGGTGTGCAGATTGCCGCCCCAGATGAGCAGAATAAAGCCCTTGAACATGGCGGCCAGCCCTACCGTCAACATGATGACAAAGATCAGCTTCTCGCCGATGAGCGGTCGCAAGAAAAACTTTTCAATCAGAAAACCCAGCAGAAAGCATCCGGCCAGCGTCAGCACAAACGCGGCCGCCACCGGGATTTTTCCCCAGGTGACCAGCGACAGAAAAAAGAAGGCCCCCAGCGCCAGCAGTTCGCCGTGCGCAAAGTTGAGCACGCTGGATGCCTTGAAGATCATCACGAAGCCCATGGCGGAAATGCCGTACAAGAGTCCGACACAGACGCCGTTGACCAGCAATTGCAGAAAAAAATCCATAAACCGATTCCTCAATCCACGTCGATAATACGAATGGTCGTTTCGATTTCGCCAATTCTTCCGTCCCGGTAGCGGATTTTTCCCGTCACCGGAACCTTTTGCAGCCCGCCGTACATCGCTTCAATGATTTTGATGTACAGACCGTAAACGAAGCGCCGGCGCACTTTTCCGGTGCGCGTCAGCTCGTCGTCATCCGCGTCCAGCAGCTTGTAGAGCAGGACAAACTTTTTGATTTTCATCACCTCGGGAAGCTGCCGGTTCACTTCCCCGACTTCTTTCAAAATCAGCTCCTCCACGGCCTTCTGCTGGGACAGATCCATGTAGGTCGTGTAGGGAATCATCCGCTCTTCCGCCCAGTTGCCGACATTGCCCAGATCGATGTTGATCATGGCGGTGATGTAAGGCCGCGCCTCGCCGAAGGTCACCGCCTCCTTGATGTAGGGGCTGAACTTGAGCCTGGTCTCGATGAAGTCGGGCGAGAAGGCGTCGCCGCTCTTGTTGCGAATGATGTCTTCCTTGCGGCCGATAATCAGCAGATGGCCGTCGTCGTCGATGTAGCCCGCGTCGCCGGTTTTCAGCCAGCCGTTTTCAAAGGCCGCCTCCGTGGACCGGTAGTCGTTGTAGTATCCGGAAAAATTGGCCTCCGACCGGACCAGCACTTCCTGATCCTCGGCCAGCTTGACGCTAGTGTGCGACAGCGGCCTGCCGACGGTTTCCAGCTTGACTTCATCGTCGGGCTGAATCTGAAAAATCCCGCATGATTCCGTGAGTCCGTAGCACTGCTTCAGGTTCAGGCCGATCGCCCGGAAGAATCCGATGACGTCGGGGCTGATCGGGTGGCCGCCGGTAAAGGCGCTGTGAAAACGGGAGCAGCCCAGGCGGTCCAAAAGCGGGTTGTAAACAGCCAGTTTCAGAAAACAATATAACACGTGGACGGGCCAGGAGATGCGCTCTTTGCGTAATTTTTTTTCGACAACCGTTCGGCCCACCCTCTCTCCCAGGTAAAAAAGCTTCCTGTTGATCCAGCCCGCATCGGATATTTTCACACGGATGCTGGAGGCCATGTCCTCCCAGAAACGCGATGACGTGATAAGCCTGGAAGGGCCGATATCCCGAAAATCCTCCAGAACCGTCTCCGGCGTTTCCGGGAAGTTCATCGTCACCGCGCCGGCCAGCGCCACGCCCATGCTCCACATCTGATCGACAATCCAGGCCGTCGGCGACATGGAGATCCAGTTTTCTTCCGGCCGGATGTCCGCGGCCTCGATCCACTGCGACGCCATGGCGGTCAGATTGCGATGGGACAGCATGGCGATTTTCGGAACTCCGGTGGTGCCGGAGGTTTGAATCATGACGGCAATGTCGTGCGGTCTTCCTTTGTCGATTTCCACTTCGACAACTCCCGGATGTTCGGCCAGGAACTGTTCACCCCGCTCCAGAAGCGTTGCGTAGCTGATCAGCCATGGATCGTTTTCATAGGACGTCATGCCGGTGGGATCGATATACACGACTTTTTGAACATGCGGCAGCTTGTCTTTGATTTCCAGAAGTTTGTCCGTCTGCTCCTGATCCTGCACGACCACCAGAGGAGAGCAGATACGCCCGATGGAGAAAGCCAGCTCCTCGGCAATGGAGGAGGTAAAGAGATTCAGCGATGTCGCGCCCAGGGAGTGCGCGGCCAGCTCGGAAAAAAGCCATTCGGGACAATTGTCAACGACCATACAAAGATTGTCGCCCCGCGCCATGTTCAGAGAGGCAAACCCCGCCGCTGTTTTCCGGACGTACTGAAAATAGTCGTTCCAGGTGTATTTCTGCCAGATGCCGAAAGCTTTTTCGCGGATGGCCGTCTTCGTGTCTCCGTATTTTTCGGCGTTGAACGCCAGACGTTGCGGCAGTGTGATTTGACTTGATGATGTCGGATGCGGGGTTGCCCTGTCCAAAGCGTTTCGCCCTCTTTATTCCAGCGACTGCGCATCGCCAAGATACGCTTTAATCACCTCGGGATTGGCGGCGATTTCTCCGGGGCTGCCCTCCCCCAGTTTCTCGCCGAAGTTCAGCACCATGATGCGCCGGGAGATGCTCATGACGATGGACATGTCATGTTCCACCAACACCATCGTGAGCCCCCAACGGCCGTTCAACTCCAAAAGAAAGCGCACCATATCTTCTTTTTCTTCCAGGTTCATCCCCGCGAAAGGTTCGTCCAGAATCAGGAGCCGCGGCTCCAGCGCCAGCGCCCGTCCCAGTTCCACACGTTTCATCATTCCATACGGCAGGGAACCTACGGTTTGCCGGCGGATGGATTGCATCTCCAAAAAGTCGATGATTTCTTCAAGAATCCGGCGATGGCGGATTTCTTCTTCGCGGACGGACGGTGTAAAAAAGCAGGAAGGCAGAAAGCTGTAGCCACAGTGAATGTGGCGCGCCAGCGTCAGGTTGGCCAGCACCGTCATGCCGGGGAACAGTTCGATGTTTTGAAAAGTTCTGCCGATGCCGATGCCGACCAGTTGGTGCGTGTGGAGATGCGTAATTTCCCGCCCGTTGAAAAGAATCCGACCCTGCTGGGGACGATAGAAGCCGGTAATGCAGTTGAGCAGACTGGTCTTGCCGGCGCCGTTGGGACCGATCACCGCCATCAGTTCGCCGGTGTGAACGGTCATGTCCACGTCTTTGACCGCCACGACGCCGCCGAAGCTCAAACGCAGATTGCGAACTTCCAATTCGGCTTTCTTGTCCTCCAGAGGCCGGTTGATCATCATCGAAGGCCGGCTGCGGAATGCTTTCATGAATACCTCGACACAGGCTTTGACACTGCCTTTCCGGCGCGGGAAGACCGGCAGATCCGGAATTCCCGCGCCGGAAGCTTTATTTCTTCAGAACCTTGATTTTGCTTTTTCCCGGAATGTAGAAATTTGTCAAGGGAATATACGTCCCGTTTTCCATCACTTTGACCATGCGCGCGGTGAAGGATCCCTCGTGGTTGTTTTTCGAGAAGCTTACCGGGGGAACCAGTCCGCCGAAATCTTCGTTTTTCATGGATTCCATCGCGGCGTTGATGGTCGCTGGATTGATGGCCTTCGATTTTTTGTAGGCCAGCAGAAACGCCCTTTCCATGATCATGCCGACGACAACGCCCTCCCAGTAAGACGCGTCAAAACTCTGAACCGTCTTGTAACGCTTCCACAATTCCTTCATCACCTCCATGCCCTTGCTTTGGTCCGAAGGCAAACCGCCGGGGAACTGCATGACCAGCCGGTCACGAATCAGCCCCCCGCCCATCTTGAAGAAACCCGGATCGGTGGAGGTCCAGGTTCCCAGAAACAGCGGATTGTATTTGATGCGGTCCGCGCTTTTGAAGGCGGTAATGATGGTTGACGGCAGCATCTGGATGAAAATGTACTGGGCGCCTTTTTTCTGCAGACGGAGAAGTTCCGTGTTGAGATCCACTGTCCGGGGTGGAAACTCTTCGATGGCCACCAGTTCGATGCCCAGCTTTGGCGCGTATTCCCTGCTGGGCGCGTGGATCGAGCGCCCGTAGGCGTTGTTGTAGGTTAGCAGGCCGACTTTTGGCGCCTCTTTGCCCGCGTGGATGGTTTTGATGTATTCGAGGACCGCCTGGCAATCCATTTTATAGCTGCCGAACGGCAGATACATGTAGTCTACGGGTTTTTCCAGAATTTCCCAACTGGTGGAATAGTTGATCGTCGGCACCCTGTATTTCTGGACAATGGGTTTAGCGGCCAGACCTTCCCCGGCTCCCCACGTGGCGATCATATCCACTTTGTCCTGCAACACGAATTTTTGAACGGCGGCCTGCGCCTCCGGCACCTTATAGGCGGTGTCAACGGTGATCATGTTGATTTTGTGGCCCGCCACGCCGCCTTTTACCTCATTGACGTAGCGGAAGTAATCCCGCTGCCCTTTCTCATGAAACTGTCCCCAGGTAGACGCCGGCCCCGTCAGGTTGATGGCCGCTCCGACGGTGATGGTTTTTGTCTGGGCGACGGCCTGCCCCGTCATGGCCGCGAGCGTCAAAACGCACAGCGCGAGTAAAATCCTGCCGCATGCTTTCATGTCCCTTCCCCCTGTTTGTCGTTTGTGATTTTTAAACAAAAAAAACCGTGGGCAAATTTTCATCCGCCCACGGTTCATTCCCCCCTGATACCAGGTTCATGATACGTCCAGGCAGACCCTGTCGCCGATAAAGCTAAAAAAGCAAAAGCTGATTGCCGGAACGGTAAATTGTGTTTTCATCGCAGATATCCTTTTCCCTTTTGAATGCCTATAGGCAACCCGGCGGTAAAAGTCAAGAAAATAATTTTCCATCCCTATCCGCGTTCCTTCATTGGAATGTAGTGCCGCAGGTTGCTGCCGGTATAAATCTGGCGCGGCCGGCCGATCTTCGACGGCACGGCGTCGTGCATTTCCTTCCACTGGGCAATCATGCCCGGCAAACGGCCGATGGCAAACATGACCGTGAACATATTGGTGGGTATGCCGATCATCCGGTACAGGATGCCGCTGTAAAAATCGACATTGGGATACAGCTTGCGCTGAATGAAAAAATCATCCTTCAGGGCCGCATCCTCCAGTTCCATGGCGATATCGATCAGCGGGTCCCGGTAATTGCGTTTTTCAAAAATGGTTTCGCAGCATTGCTTCAGAATCCGCGCGCGGGGATCGTAGTTTTTGTAAACCCGATGTCCGAAGCCGAAAAGCCGGAACATGCTGGTTTTGTTTTTGGCGGAATCGATGCAGTTTTGGATCGACAGCTTGTTGCTTTTGATCTCTTCCAGCATCTCGATCACTTTCTGGTTGGCGCCCCCGTGCAGCGGGCCCCACAGCGCGCAAATGCCGGAGCAGATCGATGCGTACAGATTGGCCATGCTGCTGCCCACCAGCCGCACGGTGGACGTGCTGCAGTTTTGCTCGTGGTCGGCGTGAAGGATCATCAGCGTGGAAAGCGCCCTTTCAATGTCCGGTTCCGGCACATAGGGGCTCACCGGAGAATCGAACATCATGTGAAGAAAATTGGACGCGTATTTCAGATCCCGTTTGGGATAAACATGCGGGTGGCCAATGCTGTGCTTGTACGAATAGGCGGCAATCGTGCGAATCCGCGAAATCAGCGACGCGGCCATCAGATCGAACGTATCGGCCTGGAAATCTTCCGTGAAATAATCCGTGTAGTAAACCGACATGGAGTTCACCATGGTGGCCAGAATCGCCATGGGATGCGCGGTCGGCGGGAACCCGTCGAAGAATCTGAGCATTTCCTCGTGAATCATGGAGTTTTGCGTCAGCCGTTGGGAAAAAAGCTGTTGCTGCTCCCGATTGGGGAGGTCCCCGTAAATCAGCAGATAGGCCACCTCGGTAAAACTTGCTTTTTCGGCGAGTTCCTCGATGGGAATTCCGCGGTATCGCAAAATTCCCCGGTCTCCGTCGATATACGTAATGGATGATGTGCAGGAACCGGTGTTCTGATAACCGATGTCCAGTGTAATCAAACCCGTATCCTGCATCAGTCTGGAAATATCGATGCCCTTTTCTCCTTCGCTTCCTTCAACAACCGGCATCTCGTACTTCATTCCATTGAGCAATAACGTTGCTTTTTCCATGCTTTTTACTTTTCACCTTTCACAAGCCTTGAAATATCATACTATTTTACATGCGCTTCCTTACATGAAAAGCGCATTTCTGACAACACGATTTTTGTGTTCCGGTCCGATTTTCATATTCCGCCTTGCTTCACGACGCACGGAAAACAATCTTGAATTATCGTTTTTTAAATGCTAGAAGCACAGACAGTTTCCATAATAAAAAGCCGTTCACGCGGAGAGAGTAAAATGAAAAAAACGATGATGGTTCTTCTTGGCCTTGTTGCCGTTCTGCTCGTGGCGGCGACTGTTTTTTCGAAGGAAAAATACACGGTAACCGTTCTGCCCTTTACACTGCACAGCGCTGAAAATATTGAATATGTGCGGCAGGGAATCAACGACATGCTGATCAGCCGGATCTCCGGGGCCGATGCGATCGAGGTGACGCGCAAAGAAGTCGTTTCGGATGTCCTGAAGAAAACAGGTGGAAAAGAGCTGAACCCGGCGGACGTTCAGGACATCGGCCTGCAGTTGAAGTCCGATTATGTGGTCTGGGGCAGCATTACCAAAATCGGAAAAAGTATCAGCATTGACGGAAAACTGATTGATATTACCGGAGGAAAATCGGACGTCGGCATTTTTTCCCAGTCGCAGAGCCTCGATGAAGTCATTCCCAAAATCAACGATTTTTCGCAGCGTATTGTCCGTCATGTTACCGGAGGAGCCGCAGCACAAGTCTCGGCGGCGGCAGCCGCGCCTGTTGTCGCGACAGCTGCCGGAGAAACCGCCCCTCCCGTTCCCGGCGCGTCGCGGGAAGCGCAAATCATCGCCGGCATGAAATCCGGCAAGGGCAAAGGGACGCTGACCTCGATGATCAACGCGGAATTTATCAACTCCTCCGACCCGCTTGACCGTAAAAAGGGCTTCTGGATGAGCCAGCAGTTCAAAACGGAATTCATCGGAATGGACATCGGCGACGTTAACGGGGACGGTCAGAAAGAGGTAGTCATCATCGACCGCCACAATGTATATATTTACCTGAAGACCAAGGACAATTTGCAGCTGCTCAAGCAGATCAAGGGTAAACCCTATCATAAATACATCTCCGTGGACGTGGCGGACATCAACAAAGACGGCATTCCGGAAATTATCGTCACGTCGCTGAGCGACCGGGTGCTCAATTCCTTTGTGCTGCAGTATGAAAACGGCGATTACAAAATGATCGCTTCCAACATCCGTTATTTTTTGCGGGTCATCACTCCTTCTTCGGGCGAGCCCCTGCTGTTGGGACAAACCTACGGTGTGGGGAGCTTTCAGGACGGCATCGGCGGAAAGGTTTTCGACACACAGATTTATGAGATCGTCTGGCGCGGCGGAAAATACGTTGCGGGGGACAAACAGAAAATCCCCGTGGGATTGTCCATCTACGGATTGACGCTCGATTCCCTGGGCGCGGGCACCAGCGAAAAAATCATCGTGCTGGACGAGCTGGACTACCTGTGCGTCATCACGCCGACCACCAAACCCCTGAGCCGGATATTTTCGTTCGGTTTCAGCCCCGATGAGCTGATCTGGAGAAGCGATTCCCAGTACGGCGGCAGCAACAATTACATCGACAACGTGGACAAGCAGAAACAGCAGTCCTCGGAGGCCACACAGGACGCCAGCGCTTTTGCCAATTTGAGAATTCTGATGTTCGACACGAACAACGACGGCAAAAAGGAGATGATCATCGTCAAAAACCTGTCGTCGGTTGGTCGCATCTTTAAAAACCTGAAGCTTTTTTCCTCGAGCGAAATCTATAATCTGGAGTGGGACGGCCTCGGCATGGCGGAAAACTGGCGGACAAAGAAAATCAACGGTTATGTCGCGGACTACTGCTTCAAGGACGTGGACAACGACGGTAAACCGGAAATTGTTCTGGCGCTTGTCCAGTCCGTCGGCGCGACGCTGGCCGAGAGAAGCGTCCTGGTTGTCTATGAGCTGGAAATGCCGCAATAGGTATTGACAAACGCCGGACTCTCCGGTATAGCCTCCGGCGGTTTCGCAAAGAACAATAGCTTTTCAAGGCGGTGTAGCTCAGCTGGTCAGAGCATACGGCTCATATCCGTAGTGTCCCTGGTTCAAATCCAGGCACCGCCACCAAACCTCCCGCGATCCTTCGGCAACGCATTTTCGCAAAACAGGAAACCCATGAACCCCGGACCCGGAAACCATCATACCGCCTTTCAGCCCCGGTCTTTTCTCAGAAACCGGCATCTGCAGTCCGTTCTGGCGTCTTCACGCCTGATAATCCCCCCCCACGGGCCCCTGATCAGGCATTCCGGAGAATTCATCATCGAGACGCCCGGCGGATCAAAGTTGCTCTCCTATCTGTCGCCTCACCCCCATTCCCGGGGAATGATGATTCTTCTGCACGGCTGGGAAGGCTCCTCATCATCGGCTTATATTCTGGCCGCCGGTTCCTACTTTTTTGACCGGAATTTTTCCGTTTGCCGCCTGAATTTAAGGGACCACGGCGAGTCTCATCACCTCAATAAAGGTCTTTTTCACGGGGCGCTTATTGAGGAAACATTCGATGCGGTAAACGCCATAGCCCGACAAGCCGGCAATCTGCCCGTTTATCTTCTGGGTTTTTCGCTGGGCGCCAATTTCGCGCTGCGCGTCGCGTTGCGCCATTCGCTTGCGCCGGTCCGTAATCTGCAAAAGGTGTTTGCCGTCAGTCCGCCCCTTGACCCTCTTAAAACGACGCAGACCATTGATAACGGCCTTTCTATGTACCGGCGCTACTTTCTGCAAAAGTGGAAGCGTTCGCTCAGAAAAAAGCACAGGTTTTTCCCGGATCAATACGACTTCGCCGGTATGCTCCGGGCCAGTTCCTGCATGGAGCTGACGGAGAAGATGATGGCCTATTTCCCGGAATTTTCTTCCTATCGGGCCTATTTTCAGTTATACACGCTGACGGATAAATCTTTCCGCAACCTCAACCTGCCGGTCAAAATTTTCATCGCGGACGATGATCCGGTCATCGCCCTCGACGATTTTCGCAAGCTTCGCGATCAGCGTTTCCTGACGGTTTCCCGGCAGCCGTTCGGCGGTCATTGCGGTTTCGTGGACCTTTTCCCCCAGCGGCGCTGGTACAACGAACAAATTTTCGCGGAACTGAATAACGGGGGAAACGGATGACCATGGACCTGACGCTGCTGCGGCAAAAAGACGTCTTTCCGCTCTACGTTCTGGGGCGCCTGAACGGGATGCCCGTTGACTATTGCGAAAAACACCTGGCAATTGAGCGTTCCAGCGCCACGGGAGTCAAACACCTGGAAGCCGGTGTTGTGCTGCTGCTGCTGTTCAAGGATTCCGAATTCCACTTTTTACTGATCAAGCGGTCGGATGCCGTCGTCCAGTCCGGCGACATCAGCTGCCCCGGCGGTATGCTGGAGCGTCCGGTCGATGAAATGCTGAGCCACATCGTCAGGAAAACCGGGATTCTCCGGACGGCCGGCAACCAGACGCTGCACGAGCTCCCGAATAAAGACGAACAGACTCTTTCGCTTATCCGGCTTTTTCTGATGAACGCCCTTCGCGAATCCTGGGAAGAAATCGGTTTGAGTCCGCTGAACGTCGAATTCCTGGGCGCCTTGCCTGTCTACTCACTCACATTGTTCACCCGGACCATCTTTCCGCTGGTTTGCCTGGTCAAGGACCACTGGCCTTACCGGCCCAACGACGAAGTGGACAAAGTGCTGGAAATTCCCATCAGCCTTTTTTTCCGGAATTCTTCCTACGCTCTGCTCGAACTCGTCCCGGAGAATGGAATATCCGATCCGCACCATAACTTGTCATTCCCCTGTCTGGTCATTCCGGACGGCAAAGGCGGCGAAGACATCCTCTGGGGCGCCACGTTCCACATCGTCACCAATTTCCTGCGGGTGGTCACGGGCGTCGTCTTACCGGCCGAAGCGCCCGGGCGCATCGTCACCAAAACCCTCACCTCGCACTACACGTCGGGACACCGTTGACCCTATGGCCCCTATCCCTTTTGACCGGTCCTCCATCGACACTGTAATATTTGATTTTGACGGAACACTGGCCCGGCTGAACATCGATTTTGAACAAATGCGCCGGGAGGTTGCCTCTGTAATTGATCGCTGGGGTGTGGACTCCCGCAGCCTGCACAACCGGTTTGTTCTGGAAATGATCGGCGAGACGGAAACCCTGCTTGGAAATCATTCAGCAAATAAAGCCGCCTCCTTCACCCGGGAAGCCTTCCGGATGATTGAGGCCATTGAAGTGGAGGCGGCGCTAAACGGCGCTCTGTTTGACGGCGTTAAAGAATTGTTTACGGAGCTCAGGAAAGTCCCGCTCCAGACCGGCATCATCACCCGCAACTGCGAAAAAGCAGTCCGCACTGTTTTTCCGGATATCCGGGACTATTGTCCGGTGGTCGTCTGCCGAAACGACGTACAGCGCGTCAAACCGCACCCGGAACAGATCAACCTCGCCCTGTCCAGGCTGGGCGGCACATCCGGGCGCTGTATTATGATCGGCGACCACCCGATCGATATTGAAACAGGGAAAAACGCGGGAACCAGAACCGCGGGGGTTCTGACCGGACATTTTCGCAAAGAGGATTTTCTGCAGGCGGGAGCGGACCTGGTGCTCTCGGAAGCCCCGGAAATCCTGAAGCGTCTGCGGCCGGAACTTTCCTGACGCGTCTTCTTTGATTGACATCCCCGGCTAAATTGTATAGTAGCGGGCGGCGCCGGAAGTCCGGACGCATCATCATAATTTGGTTTTGAGGAAAAAAATGAATCCACATGTCTTTCGTGAATACGACGTGCGCGGCGTCGTTGACAAGGACCTCAACGAGGTTTTTGTCGTCAATCTGGGGCGTGCCATCGGCACGTACGCGCTTCAGCATCATGTCCGGACCATGACCGTCGGGCGGGACTGCCGCCTGAGTTCGGACAACTACCGCCGTTTCCTGATCGCCGGACTCAACGCGGCCGGAATCAACACCATCGACATCGGCCTGTGCGCGACTCCCATGCTGTATTTTTCCATCCGTCATTTGGAAGCGGGCGGCGGCGTCATGATCACGGGAAGCCACAATCCGCCGGAGTTCAACGGCTTTAAAATCTGCGTCGGGTATGATTCCATTCATGGGGAACAAATTCAGGAATTAAGAAGCATCATGGAATCCGGAAGCTATCTTTCCGGCAAGGGAACCGCGCAGGCGCAGGATATCACCAGGGTTTACCAGGACTACATCTTCAACGCCGTCCGCGTGTCGAAAAAACTGAAGATTGTCCTTGACGGCGGAAACGGCGTCGGGGGGAAATTTGCCCTGCCCATTCTGAAACAAATGGACTGCGACGTCACACCCCTCTACTGCGAACCGGACGGCCGTTTTCCCAATCATTTCCCGGATCCCACCGTTGAGGAAAACCTCGCGGACGTCATCCGGCTGGTGGCCGAAAAAAAAGCCGACCTGGGTATTGCCTTTGACGGAGACGCGGACCGCATCGGCGTCGTCAGCGATGCCGGTGAAATCATCTGGGGGGACAAACTGCTGCTTTTGTTTGCACGCTGTATCCTGAAAGACCATCCCGGGGCGACCATTATCGGTGAAGTCAAATGCTCCCAGGCGCTCTACGACGGCATTGAGCGGTATTCCGGCCGGCCGCTGATGTGGAAAGCGGGACATTCGCTGATCAAGGCCAAGATGAAGGAGGAAAAAGCCCTGCTGGGAGGGGAAATGAGCGGCCACCTGTTTTTTGCCGACCGCTACTTTGGATATGACGACGCCATTTACGCCGCCGCCAGACTGCTGGAGATCCTCTCTCAAACCGGCCTGAAGCTCTCCGAACTCCTCGCCGATATTCCGAAAACGTTCGCCACGCCTGAAATCCGGATGGATTGCGATGACGACCGGAAAAAAGCGGTAGTGGCCAAAATCAAAGAGCATTATCGAGACAAGCCTGGCGTTATTGACATTGACGGCGTCCGCGTGCCCTTCGGGGACGGCTGGGCGCTCGTCCGCTGCTCCAACACACAGCCGGTCATCGTCCTTCGCTTTGAAGCCTCATCCGCCGAACGTCTGCGGGAGATCCGCCGGGAAGTGGAGGGGCTGCTGGCCTGACCAAACCCCGCCTCGCCGCGCCACCCTGATTTTTCGCCTCCCGGCCGCAAATTTGGCGAATAAGCAAACCGGCAGGAGCTGCGGCCGTCCTTACGTTTCCGGGCAATCTCGGGATAGCTTCCGGTTCGGCCTCACCTTTGTTTTGTCCGCAACAGCATGAAGGTTGCCGAAACGCGGCAGATGGATTTTCCCGCCGCATCCGTTACCAGGCAATCGCCGATGATCAGACTCCTGCCTTTTTTGAAAACGTTCGCTTCGGCCAAAAGGTCTCCTTTGTTCACGCCGGCCAGAAAACTGCTTTTCAGCTCGATCGTCGTCAGCCCTTCCTCCGGGGCAAGAACCGTCATCATGGCATGGGCGATGGCCTCGTCCGCCAACGCGACAATTAAACCTCCCTGCATGAATCCGGCGCCCTGGAGGTATTCGGGGCGCACGGGCATCCGAAAGACGGCGCGGCCGGAGGACACATCGATCACGGCTACGTTGAAATGATCCAGGTAGGGATTCAACCCCTTTTCTCCGGCGCGAATATTTTCCAGATAAATATGGTAATTCACGATGGCGCACCTTCCCTTTTGATTGAAGGAAATAACCTTTGAACCCTTGAGGCTTATAATCCCAGCCCCGAAAAAATGCCAAGATTTTCTCCGCGTTCGGTCCCGGACCGGGATTCGGTCCGCAGCGCGGAAATCTTGTGAGAAAAAAGTTATGGATTCCCGCCCCCCCCGGCTTTCCGAGAGCGGAATGCGCGAGTGACAGGAACAATGACTTCTTACGAATTGATCAATTTCGACGCCCGGAAGCTATTTTCCCCGGCGCATGACGTGGACTGCCGTAGCTTTGAAGGATACGAAAACCGTTGCGCCTTCGCACAGTCCCAAATCCTCGAAGGAAGACACGGTGAGATAGGCGACCACGGAAAAACCGCAGTCCAGAATCAGTTTATAAAAAAAGGTCTGGCGGACAATCTTCTGAATTCTAGCCTCGTAGATGTTCCGGGCGCTCATATTTTCCGGCGCTTCCCGCGACACCACAATATTTTCCGGACGAATGCAGCAAAATACTTTTTGCTGGGTCTGCGCGTCGCCTGTCGCCTCGATCGTTTTTCCCGCCACGGCAACTTCCATCAAGCCTTCCCTGCCGCTTTTGACGACGCCCCCCAGAATGGTTTCCGTTCCGACAAAATTGGCCACAAACTCGGACTCCGGCTGATTGAATATCTGGGCTGTGGCGCCGGTCTGAACCAGCCGGCCTTCCACCATGACAGAGACATCCTGGGCCAGGCGCAGGGTCTCCTCCCGGTCGTGCAGCGCCATAACCGCGGTGATTTTTGTTTCTTTCAGGATATGCTGCAGGTCGTCAATCATCGTCTCGCGCGTCGGCGGGTCGAGGGAGTTGAACGCCTCATCGAGCAAAATCAAATGCGGCTTCAGGGCAAAGGCGCGCGCCAGCGACACTCTTTTGGATTCCCCGCCCGAAAGCGTTTTTGCCGATCTGTTTGCCAGCGAACTGATGCCGAAATAATCCAGCGCGCCCTCAACATTCTTTCGAATATCATTTTGCGCAAGCCCGCGGAACTTGAGCCCCATGGCCACATTCTTGTAAACGGTTGTGTTAAGCAGCAGCGGTTCCTGAAAAACAACGCAGACACTCTTGCGCATAGCGGAGCGGTCCGCGCCGGTTTCGACGGGCCGCCCCTTGTAATATATCTTCCCCCGCCCCGGCTTGAGCAAACCCGCCATCGTCAGAAGAAGCGTGGACTTGCCCGCGCCGTTGGGGCCGATCAGTGCCAGAATTCTGCTTTCGCGAACCTTCAGCTCGCCGATATCCAGCACTTTGACCCCGCCGCGGTGGACAATCAGATTTTCAATGGACAAAATATGGCTCATCGCAAGCGTTGCCTTTGCTGTATTAGCGTCAACAGGAGATTGACCAGAAATGCCAGAACCAGGAGGATAATGCCCAGAGCAATGGCAATGTCAAAGTTCCCTTTTCCCGTTTCCATCACCGTCGCGGTCGTCAGCACACGCGAATATCCCTTGATGTTGCCGCCGACCATGATCGACGCGCCGACTTCGGAAATGACGCCGCCGAATCCCGCCATGATGGCGGCCAGGAGCGGAAGCCGGGATTCTTTGATCAGGACCCAGACCATCTGCATTCGGCTGGCGCCCAGCGCCAAAATCTGCAGCCGCAGGTTGGGCGGCAAATTCTGAATGGAAGCCAGAGAAATACCCATTACGATCGGCGTGGCAATGATGGCCTGTGCGACGATCATCGCGTAAGGCGTGTAGAGGATTTCCAGAAATCCCAAAGGGCCGCTGCGCCAGATCATGATGGTCACAAAAAGGCCCACCACCACGGGCGGCAGCCCCATACCCGTGTTGATAATGCTGATGACCAGCCTTTTTCCCGGAAAGTTGTTTAACGCAACGACCGTCCCGACAGAAACGCCGAAAAACAGGCTGATGAACGTGGCTGTCCCCGATATTTTCAGGGACAGCCACATGACTCCCATCACCTCAGGATCGAAGCAGATAATCAGTTGAAAAGCTTTGATGACGCCCTGGACAATCAAATCCATGGTGAGAGGCTACTTCCCTAAGTCTTCCACTTTTTTACCGGCATCCGGAAAAAACAGCGGCGAACCGTATTTATCCACGCCAAACGTTTTGATGATGTTCTGCGTTTTTGCGGAAACCATAAAATCCGCGAACGCTTTTGCGCCTTGTGCGTTGGCTTTCGGCCATTTGGCGCCGTTGACTTCGATGACATGATAAATATTCAGGAGTGCCGCGTCGCCTTCATTCAGGATCGCAAGCCCCAGATGCTTCCGGATGGCCAGGTACGTTCCCCTGTCCGCCAGCGTGTAGGCCCCTTTCTCGGAAGAGACATTCAGCGTCTGTCCCATACCCAGGCCCGTTTCCTGAAACCATTTCTGTCCTGCCGGAACGATGTTTGCTTTCTTCCAAAGCGCTTTCTCCTTCACATGCGTTCCCGAGTTGTCGGCCCTGGAAATGAACAGAGCGTTGGCGGCGGCAATCTTCTTTAGCGCATCCGACGAGGATTTAACACCCTTGATCGCGGCCGGGTCGGACGGTGGCCCCACGATGATGAAGTCATTGTGCATCACCAGGCGGCGGTTGATTCCGTAGCCCGCTTCGACAAACTTCTTTTCGGCGTCCGGTGAATGAACCAGCAAAACATCGGCCTCACCTTTTTCCCCCATCTTCATCGCCTGCCCGGAACCTACAGCGATCGTCTTTACGAAGTAGCCCGTCTCTTTTTCAAAGATCGGGATCAGCGTATCGAGCAGTCCGGAATCCTGCGTACTGGTGGTTGTGGCCAGAATGATATTTTTCTGCTTGGGGGCTGCGAATACGCCGGTCGCACCCAACACGACAATGGCCGCGACAACGGCCAGGCTGATAAACCACTTGCTGCTTTTGAACATTTTCATATCTTGTCTCCTTCCGGTTGATATTTATTTTTTCTGCAGTTTCCGCCATTCTACGGAATTGGGGAAAAACAGCGGCGATCCGTACTTTTCTTTACCAAAATCCCGAATGATCAACTGGCCTTTTTCCGGCGACGTCAGCCACTCAACGAACGTCAGCGTGTCCCTTTGATTGATCCTGCTGAATTTGGCCGGGTTGACCGGTATCAAGGAAATGTAATTCAACAGCGCCCCGTCGCCTTCCACCAGAATGACCACCTTTATCCGGTCCTTCAGAGACAGGTAGGTGGCCCGGTCAATCACCGTGTAGGCTGCCTCCTGATCCGTGTATTGCAGGGTGGCGACATTTCCTTCGGCGCCCTTTTCATATACGACATACCACGCGCCTTCTGGTGTTATTCCCGCCGCTTTCCAGAGTTCCATTTCCGCCACATGCGTGCCGGACTTGTCTCCCCGGCTGATGAACTTGGCGTTTGTATCCATGATTTTCTTCAAGGCCGCCGTCGCCGATTTTTCTCCTTTGATGCCCGCCGGATCGGCAGACGAACCGACGATCACAAAATCGTTGTACATGAGCGGGATTCGCTCCGTGCCATACCCGTCGGCGATAAACTTTTCCTCCAGCGATTTGGCATGCGCCATCACCAGATCGATCTGGCCCCTGGTCGCCATCTTGAGCGCCGCCCCGGTCCCCGCGCCGACGTGGCGAACGCGGATTCCGGTTTCTTTTTCAAACTGATCTTCCAGCGCAGCCACAATGCCGGAATCAATCGGGCCTATCGTACTGGATAAAAAGACAAATTGTTCGCTTTTCTGAGAGGAGAGACAGGCGCACCCCGTCACCAGAACCAAGCAAAGCAAAAAAAGCAATGCCGACCGTTTTCTGACCAATATCCTCATATTCATACTCCTTTCATATTTGATTCGACGCCTGACTTCGTAATGCATCTTGTGAATTTTATCAAGAATATTATTCCCCATTCAGACCTGAAATTACCTGTTATCGGATAAATATCACTCAGAATTTGGCAGTGGGAACATATTACCCGGGTGGGTACGGAAGGTGGGGATAAAGGGGACAGAGAAAGAGAGGAGCGATGAGTGATTAGTGAATGGTGAATGGTTGATGG
>JAAZHX010000321.1 GCA_012510495.1 Smithella sp. | reverse complement strand
GTTTTGAAAACTCTGGTTCAGGTATCCCAGGGAAACCCGGCTCTCGTATTTTACACCGGAGCCAAGCGGGAGCGGTGTAACAGACAGTCCGATAGATGCCCAAAACGGGTTAGGCGGCACCTCGATATGGATGGTGTGACTGGCCACTTTGAGCGGCCGCTCTAAATAAATGACGGTGGGTTCCTTCACTGCTGTTTCAATCTTGTATTTTTCCGTCAGCAAAGCGGAAACAACCTCCAACTGCATCCGACCCAAAAAAGAAAGAATGATCTCATGGGTGGTGGAATCCACCTCGTAGTGCAAAAGCGGGTCAGTATCCGCAATTTGCGTAAGAGCGTCCAGCAACCGGTCTCTTTGCTCTGCCGTTTTTGGCGTAATCGTCGTCCGCAGCATAGGGAAGGGAACATCACTCCACATTTCACGAGGAAGTTGGGTTTTGTCCCCCAATATATCGTTTAATCTCAAGCTGTCGCTGGGAAGGATGACAATTTCGCCCTTATGGGCGGTATCTGTCCGAACAATCTCCCCTTTGGATGGAATACGCATCTCTGTGATTTTCAGCTTTTCTCTCCCGGCTAGGGCCACCGTATCCCGCAGACGCAGCGTTCCGCTGTATAGCCGCAGATAGACAAGCCTCTGGCCGCAATCTGTATACTCCACCTTAAAAACTCTACCGCACAGGGCGGCGCTCCCCTGTTCCTTGGTCGATTGGAACAGCCCTATCACCGCATCCATCAACTGTTGAATGCCAAGGCCGTTTTTGGCGCTACCATGATAGACCGGGAGCAGGGAGGCGTCTTGAACTCGCCGCTGTTCTTCTTGCGCAAGTTCTTTCTGACTGATTGATTCTCCTGCGATATACTTTGCCAATAACTCATCGTTATTTTCGATGACCGAATCCCACACCTCTGCACTAGTGTTTTCTGTCAGAGTTATTTTCGAGGACAGCGACACTGTCTGCTTGATGATAATATCAGCGGAGAGCTTATCCCGAACAGACTGATATACGCTCTCCAAATCAATGCCAACCTGGTCGATCTTGTTGATAAAGATAATGGTGGGGATGTTCAATTTCCGTAGGGCATGGAACAGAACACGGGTCTGGGCCTGCACGCCATCTTTAGCGGAGAGCACCAAGATGGCCCCGTCCAAAACAGCCAGAGAGCGGTATACCTCTGCCAAGAAATCCATGTGGCCGGGAGTATCCACAATATTGACTTTACAACTGTGCCACTGGAAAGAAGTGACTGCCGTTTGAATGGTAATTCCACGCTGCCGCTCCAAAAACATAGTGTCCGTTCTCGTTGTCCCTTTTTCGACGCTCCCCGGCTCTGAAATGGTTCCGCTGGCATACAGCAGGCTTTCTGTCAGTGTCGTCTTGCCCGCATCTACATGGGCAAGAATCCCGATATTGATAATGTTCATGTCTATCCTCCATACAAGGCCCAAAAGGGCGCAAAAATCCCCAGCGGCAAATACTTTTACCGCTGGGGATCATGACTTCGGATACATAGAAACGCATTCAGCTAACATGAGCCGTTATCCGTCACGATATTTGATAAAAAGGCAAAAGCATTCTTAAATTGGGTACAAAAACCAAGCCCCTGCAAGGGGCAATTATTTTTGTGCCCATTATCAAATTTTATTTAAGAATACCTTGCCGCATGTTGAATAGACTCCTCAAATCAGGATGACAGCAGTATAGCATAGCACACTCTAAAATGCAAGAAGTTTTTACCCGCTGTCCCAAATAAATCAGGAGGGCATTCACCGGGACACCCTCCGATTTGGGGCCTCATGCGCAAATAATTTCTGTGTCCACGATTTCCGCCGCACACGCCCGAATATTGTTAGTCCCTCTGCAACTCATACCACAGACCGTTGCCCTCGTCAAAGATGTACTTTTCCATGAAATTACCTCCATTTTTTGTGATTATCGTGCGCCTACCCTTATTTTTGACCTTGCACCCCATTTCTGCTCCTTTTCGACCTGTTCCTGCTGGTAAGCTGCCTCCAGTATCCTGTCCGCCTGTTCCGGGCCAATGGCCCGTCTGACCCGCTCATAGTCCCTGACTTGCCCTTTCAAGCCGTCCCTCTCGGCACAAACCTCATAAATCCTGGCTGACAGGGAGCCGTTCTTACTGACCTCACGATCATAGGCGCTCTGCAACCGCTCAAACTTGCTCTTGAGGTCGAAGTAGGCCCGGTAGACGGAGCGCAGCACCTTGACGATCTTCTCCCAAAGGGGCTTGGCCTTTTTCTCCCGGTAGGACTTGGCCGATTCCAGCGGCCCCGCCTCCGGCAGCGTCCGCTCCGGGTCGTCGGAGAAGTCCGCCGCCAGTTTCTCCATGCCCTTGAGCAAGGGCGCTACATCGTCCAGCTTAGCCCTGGCCTGGGCCGCTTTCTTCTCAGCTGATGCTGCCTCCTTATTCTTTTTGTCGGCCTCAACCTGGGCCAGCGCCGACACCTCTTGAAGCTGTGCAAGCCGTTCCTGCTCACGCTCCGTCTTGAACTGCGTAACAGTCAAATGTTCTTCGGAACTACCACGTTCCCCACGCTCTACATCGTCATAGCCAGCGGAGCGCATATGCTCAAAGAAATCATCTTGCAGGACACTGTACGACTTTCGTAGAACGGGTTTGCCCTTAGCTGTGCGTAACGGCTCCCCGGTAGTTTCGTCCAGAATGGGCTTGGACGCCCACTTCTTGCTCATGCTCACCTGCATGATCGTTTCCTTGACCTTGCCCACCAGGGACTTGTCCTTGCACCGCTTTGTCCAGCGTATCTCCTTCTCCACTACCGGGATATAAACCACATGGAGGTGGTAGTGGTACACGTCCTCCCCCAGCGCCTCGGACATGGCCCGGTTGCGCTCGTCAGCGTGCATGACCGCCGACAAAATATACTGCTCTCCGCCCACGATTTTGATTGCGGCTTTATAGGCTTCGGTGTAAAATTGTTTTGCGAAGTCATACCCGCCGTGATTGTAGAAGTAAGCGGAGTTTACATCAAAGACCAACTCACCGTATCGAAAGGCATCCTCCTTGATGCCACGGGTGGAGATCACGCCGTCGGCCTCCATTTGAGCAAACATCTCCCGATACCCGGCAGACGGGGTTTTGAAATGGACATTGAGCGGCGTCCGCTCCAGTACAATGTCCTGATTGACATAGGAATCCTTCTCACGCTCGTTGTGCTGCTGGGTGTTACCGATCTTGGTTTCGGTCAGCCTCATATTTCTTGCGTTGGTACGGTCAATACCGTCGCCTCTCGCCATAGGCAAAAATCCTCCTGTTTCAGATGTTGGGTTGTTGAAAGAGGACGGGGGTTCGGGGGAGGCACTTCCTGCAGGAAGTGTAATAACCCACTATGACACTTTCATCCCTTCGGTCTGCAAAGTGTCGTGGGCTCTCCGAGGGGGTGTGGGGGCTTTGCCCCCGGCAACTGCGGTTGCCTCCCCCAGCAGGGCCGCCCTTTGAAAAGGGCACCCTGCACCCCGCCTAAACTTTGCTGCTCCCCGTGACAGCCGTGACGACCGTGACGATGTTTCAGACACCGCCGCCACTCTCAAAAAAGCCGTCACAGCCGTCACGGTCGTCACGCCTGGGACGGTTCCAGCGTCAGGCTGATACTTCTCCCGGCGTGGCTCCTGCTGTTCTCATAGCGGATGTGGTAGTCTATCAGCAGCTTCCCGGCCCGGACGTTTAGCCGCATCGCCAGGGCGTTGGGCTTCATGTCGGTCTGGAGCGCCGCTACCAGCTCGGTGGCCGTACCACCCCAGGTCGGCTTCTCCGCCGTCACAAGGGCGGCTATGGCCTCCAGCACCGGGTCGGGCGGCTCTGTCCATGCCTCCGTTTCCGTACGCTCCAGCGTCCATATCAGCCGTTCCTTGTCCCTGGTAAGATAGAATCGCTGGTCTTGCTGGTCACGCCCGGCCACGTCCAGAACGGCGCTGCCGTCTGTCCGCTTCTCCTTTTGAAGAAGAAAGGCCCCGTCCGCCGCTCCCAGCAGACCGTTGGTGCCGGAGATCATATCGAATTTGTCATCTGCCTGTTGCTTTCGAGTGTGGTGTACCAGCAGGAGGCAGACGCCGCAATCATCGGCAAGGCGTTTCAGCTTACCCACCACCTCGTAATCGTTGGCGTAGCTGTACTTATCCCCACCAGCCTCCCGGATTTTCTGGAGGGTGTCAATGATAATCAGCTTGGTGTTCGGGTGTTCCCGGACGAACTTCTTTAGCTGTTCCTCCAGGCCAACGCCAAGCTGTTTGGCGTAGACCGCAAAGAGCAGATTGTCGGTGCCCTCTGTGCCGAACATTCGGTATAGCCGCCCCTGCAAGCGGCGGTGGTCGTCCTCCAACGCCAGATAGAGGACAGTCCCCTTGTGGACAGGGTAGCCCCACAGGGGGAGGCCCATGCTGACATGGTAGGCAAGCTGGGCCATCAGGAACGACTTGCCCACCTTGGGCGCTCCCGCAAAGAGGTACGTCCCAGGGTAGAGCAGACCGTCTATTACGGGCGGTCTGCTCTGGTAGATGTTCTGGTAAAGGTCGTTCATGGAAACTGTGTGGAGGTAGGCTGGGTCGTTCATGCGCCGCATATCCCGGAGCATTTCCTCTAAATCTTTCTCTTGGGGGTTGTTTTCAGCCGTTTCCTCTGCTATACTTTGGGTAGTTGTTTGAGAATTGGGCTGTTCCCCGTCTGCGCCAACAGACGGAACCGGGACAGTCCTTTTCGTTTCTCTGGAATCCATCAATCTATCAATCCTCCTTCATGCCGCCCAGCGTCACTGAGATAAGGTCAATGGTGGCGAGAAGTTCATCCCCCACGTCGCCCCCGGCCTCAATGCGCCGCAGTTCCCCCAGGACGGCGGCGAGTTGGTCACGCAGGGCCTTGTAGACCCTGGGATTGCCCTGCACCACCACGGCCCGGTCTAAGAGCCGCCGGGTGATGTAGTCCTGCTTCGTCAGGCCAGAGAGCCGCACAGCGGCGTCAATCTGCTTGTTTTCCTCCGGGGATACCCGGAAGGCCACGGTCTTGTTCCTCCAGCGGTTGTGAGTGTCCAAATTCTTAGCTGACATTACGCTCCCATCCTTTCAAAGTCCAATTTGTCTGCCATTTCCGTCTGCTTGGACGGAAACAGGTGGGCATAGCGATAGGTGATCTCGATACTCTCATGCCCCACACGGTCAGCAATCGCCACAGCGGAGAAGCCCATGTCAATCAGAAGTGAGATGTGCGAATGCCGGAGGTCGTGGATTCTGATACGCTTGACCCCTGCCGACTTCGCCCCTCTGTCCATCTCATGGTGGAGATAGCTTTTCGTGATGGTGAAAATGCGCTCCTTCTTCTTGATACCGTAGAGCATCCCCAGGTAATCCTTCATCTCGTCACAGAGGAAGTTGGGCATTTTAATGGTGCGGTTGCTTTTCTTCGTCTTTGGCGTGGTAATGACGTCCTTGCCGTGGAGCCGCTGATAGGACTTGCTGATTTTCACCGTCCCGGCCTCAAAGTCAAAGTCTGCCGGGGTCAGGGCCAGCAGTTCCCCCTCCCGAATACCACACCAGTAGAGCATTTCAAAGGCGTAGTAGGAAACGGGCTTGTCCATCATGGCATCTGCAAACTTCTGGTACTCCGCTTTCGTCCAGAACAGCATTTCCTTCCGTTCCTCTGACCCCATGTTCCCAGCCTTGGCGGCGGGATTGGAGCGCAGCTCATAGAAGCGGACAGCGTGATTGAAGATGGCGCTAAGCTGGTTGTGCAGGGTTTTGAGGTAGGTAGCCGAGTAGGGCTTGCGCTTCTCGTCCCGGTAGGCCAGCAACTCGTTCTGCCATGCGATCACGTCCTTGGTGGTGATCTCGCTAATCTTCCGCTTGCCAAAGTAGGGCAGAATTTTCTTCTGGATGATGTTCTCCTTGGTCAGCCAGGTGTTCTCCTTGAGCCGGGGTTTCATATCCTTGGTGTAAAGCTCGGTAAAGGCTTCAAAGGTCATATCCAGGTCGCCGGAGGTCTGCATCTGGAAACTGCGCTCCCACTCCTGGGCCTCCCGTTTGGTGGCAAAGCCACGCTTGCACTTCTGTTTGCGCTCCCCCGTCCAGTCCTGATACCGCACCATGACGTACCATGTTCCTCTTGCTTCGTCCTTAAAGACTGGCATTTAGTTCCCTTCCTTTCTGGCCCCGTAGAGCCGTTCGTTGAAATACTGGCGGTTGACCCGCCCTGCGATGGTGATGAAGCCCTTGTCCTTCAATTCTTCGTTGAGCTGCCGGATGAGTTTATAGGCGTAGGGCTTCGATACACCCAGCTCGTCCGCAACTTCTTCCGCCCGGATGAATCTGTTCTCCATATGGATTCCTCCTTTCTTTTGATTTAACGCTATTTGCTTAACGTAGTCCTATTATACTAACTCTATTCCGTTATGTCAAGACCTTCCAACGAGAAAATATAAACAAATTTATTTATTTTTCTCTTGACTGGTCTAAACATATCTGTTATACTTCAAGTGTCCCCATTACATAGATTGGAGTTGGCAGTTATGGCGATTGGTGAACGTATTCGTTTCTTCCGCAACATGAAGGGCATCACACAGAAGTATCTTGGCATGGTGGTGGGTTTCCCGGAACGCTCCGCCGATGTGCGTATGGCACAGTATGAAACCGGGAGCCGCACCCCCAAGGCCGACCTGACAAAGACCCTGGCTGACTTCTTTGATATTTCCCCTGATGCCCTGACCGTCCCTGACATAGATACCGACATCGGCCTGATGCACACCCTCTTTGCTTTGGAGGATATTCGGGGGCTGACTATTGGGGAGATTGACGGCGAGGTTTGTCTGCGTCTGGACAAATCCAAAGGCAAGACCTATGCCAATATGCTTGATATGCTGTCCGCCTGGGCGGAGCAGGCCAAGAAGCTGGAGGCCGGGGAGATCACCAGGGAGGACTATGACCGCTGGCGGTACAACTACCCCAAGTACGACACCACCCTGCGGTGGGCAAAAGTTCCCTCACAGGAATTGAGTGATTTCCTGGTGGATGCACTCAAAGATAGCCCCGATACTGATGAATAGACAGCAAAAGCCCTTACCGACGTTGCCATCGGTAAGGGCTTTCTAATATGGTTGTCCTCACTTATAAGCCGCAAAAGAACATTCTTTACCCGCAATCCACTGGGGATACAGAATGATACGGCCTATGGGGAGCGTTATCAAATCGTTATCAAAAGAGAGATATAAAACCGCAAAATCGTTGTGCCGCAACGGGTTCGGAGTTTCAAAAACTCACTCCCACTCAATCGTGCCGGATGGCTTTGGTGTTAAGTCGTACAGCACACGGTTGACACCTGCCACTTCACTGGTGATCCGTTTTGTCAGGGTCTGTAGTAACGGCCAGGGCAATTCCGGTACAACCGCTGTCATGGCATCAATCGTATTGACTGCACGGACGACAACCGGCCAGTCAAAGC
>JAAZHX010000157.1 GCA_012510495.1 Smithella sp. | reverse complement strand
AGGCGGTCGGGCAGGGAAGGCGTCAGTTGCCGCTGTTCCTGCAAAAGTGTGCCGGCGTCGGGTTGAGCAAAAGCCGTGGCGCAAAAAAACAGTAAAAGTAATATTACGCTTGAGAAAGCGTTTCGAAAAAGTAAATTCATGACAGTGCTCCGTTGAAACGATTAAAGTGATTTAATCCAGGCCCCGTCCATGTCAGCCTTTTCGCTTGGCGCAAATTCCTCGTGTAGCCTTACCTTACACAATATGTCACGAATGTTCAAGGCTATTTTAACAGCCTGTTTTAACGGTTTATTTTAACATGA
Source organism: Smithella sp. (assembly GCA_012510495.1). Classification (GTDB taxonomy): domain Bacteria; phylum Desulfobacterota; class Syntrophia; order Syntrophales; family Smithellaceae; genus UBA8904. The sequence goes on along the minus strand of JAAZHX010000157.1, from coordinate 33,613 downwards.
AAATCAAACATGACGGTTTCGTAAAAAGTCTGTTTTGCCCCTTTGTTGTCATTCCCGCGAAGGCGGGAATCCAGTAATTCAGAATGGTTATGGACTCCCGCCTTCGCGGGAGTGACAGGATTAATGACTTTTTACGAGACCGTCAAACACTGCTGTTTTTTGCTTCACCCGCGTGAATTGGACATTACGCGCCGCTCCAATGCCGAATGTATTCCTGCACGAGACGGATCATCATATCCGCGTTTTTGCGCGTTCCGGTGACGATTTCCTCCAGGCTCAATGGCTTTTCCACCAGACCGTTTCCAAAATTGTCGATGGAGCAGGCGGAGGCGTAAGGCAAATCCATTTCCAGGGCGATCATCGCCTCGCCGGCCAGGGTCATCCCGACGATGTCGGCAAATCGGGACATCATCCGGATTTCCGCCCGCGTCTCCAGGCGGGGCCCCGAGGTCTGCCAGTAGATGCCTGATTCCACCGTGTTGCGGTCGATTTTCCGCGCCGCCGCAATCAGTTTCCGACGGACGGATTCATTGAAAGAAGGGGTGATATGGATCGGCTTGCTCTCGTAAATGGTAGGAGTCGGTGTGAAGGTAATGAAATCATCGGGGATGACGATCATGCCCGGACGCAGGTTTGTTTTCAGCGAGCCGGTAGAATTGATGCCGATTGCCTCGGTGACGCCGAGATCCCTCAGCGCCTGGAGGTTGGCGGCGTGGTTGACCCGGTGGGGTAAAATGTAATGGGCCGGATCGTCGCCGTGCCGGAGGATAAAGACCGCGCAATCCGTTTCGATCGCCGTTGCCTCGCCGTAAGCATTTTGGATCCGGTGCTTTTTGCCTTTCCGGACCCAGTCGCTTCGCTCCAGCATGAATATTCCCGATAAGACGCCCAGACGCTCCATACAAAACCTCCCGATGTGTGCTTTTTCATAGCAGATAAACCGGCCGTCGTCAAAAAAATCCCATGGCCGGAATCCATGGTCCTTTAATAATACCGGATTCCGGGTTGCGCTGCGCTTGCCCGGAATGACGGCTTTGATAGTTTTGTAAAGCTCTCCGGAAGAGAATGGTGGAAAGTGGCAAGAGGGGAACGGTCGCGACCGTTCCCCGCGGCGGTAAGGAATTGGATAAAAGCGACGAGTGAAAAGCAACAAGTGATAAGAACGAGAATATCATGGTGACCGCCGCCGGGAAGGGAAGGTCAAATAGCATTTGACTTTTGGAAACCCGCTGTGACATATAACCGTGGAATCAAAAAGGAGGTGCAAATCATGAGCGGCCAATTTCTGGGTGTGGCGACGGATGCAAATTTCGAACAGGAAGTCCTGAAAAGCGACAAGCCGGTCCTCATTGATTTCTGGGCGCCCTGGTGCGGACCGTGCAAGGCCATCGGTCCTCTCGTGGAAGAAATCGCAGGCTTATATGCGGACCGGGTCAAGGTTATGAAGCTGAATGTGGATGAAAGCCAGAAATCGGCCGTCGCCTTCGGCGTTCGCAGCATTCCGACTCTGATCCTGTTCAAGGACGGGAAGGTGCTGGACACGCTGGTCGGTATGACGCCGAAGGAAAAAATCGAAGAGTTTGTGAAGAAAAGCCTGTAGAGGTTTTCGGCAAATACAAAACATTCAATTCCGATGGAACGGGTATCCTGGTGAAACTAAAACATGCGAGCGTCATCCTTGTCTTGCTCTTGATCTGTAACGGCTGCTCTTTTAACATGGCGACCATCAAGTCGTTTTTTGTAAAGAGCGATCCGGTCCGGTCAACCCCCGAAGGGCTGTATTCGCGGGGCACGACCGAATATCAGAACGGTTCTTACAAAAATGCCAGGGAATACTATACCCGGCTCAAAGAACAATATCCGCTGCACAATCTCGCGATCATGGCCGAACTGGGAATCGCGGATTCTTTTTACAGCGATAAGGATTACGGCGAGGCGGAGCTGGCCTACCGCGACTTCACGTCTCTGTATCCGACCAATGAAAACGTTCCCTACGCGTTTTACCAGACCGGGATGTGCCACTACGTGCAGATCGGCGCGATTGACCGCGACCAGACGGAAACCATCAAGGCCCGCCGGGAGTTCGAGAGGCTGATTGCCCGCTATCCGCAGAGCAAATTTTCGATTCTGGCTGAAAAGATGGTCCGGGAGTGCAAATTGAAGCTGGCCGAACACGAGTTTTACATCGGCAACTTTTATTTCAAGAACAAGAAATACAATGCCGCGCTGAAGCGTTTTGAGGGGATCGCCCGCGATTACGCCGGTGTGGGGCTGGACCTGAAAGTGGAGGCCTACATCGCGGAAACCAGAGAGCGTCTCGCCAAAGAAGAGCAAAAGCAGAAGTTGACAGAGGAAAAAGAGAAAGCCAAGGCCAAAAAGAAAGAAGAAAAAGAAAAAAACAAGGTCAAAGAGAAAGAACCCACAAACTCCTGAACCCTCCCATTTTGACGCTGCCGTAAAAATTCTTCAAGCCGTCACCCCGGCGAAAGGCGCTGTGCCGTAAGATGAGGAATCTTAACGTATTGTGTTTGTTTCCGGTTCATGTTGGTATTAGCCAGCAACTGCATATTCCAGAGCACGGGGGTTCTCAATGCGACGGGATGCTTCCAGCACCTCAAGACCTACGATATTCCCTTCAACGTCATAATCTATGATGACGCCCGGTTTGTCCTCGTCACTCTCCTCAACGGCGCTGTTGCTGAAGATAATGCGAAGAACATCTACTGCCGGATCATAAAATACTTTCATGATATCCTCCAATATTTGATGTCCTCGTAAAAAGTCAATTTCGGTCTCTTTTAGTCTTACCGGCGAAAGCCGGTATCCAGTAATTACAGTTGGTTATGGACCCCGGCACTCGTGCCCTTTAGGGTATTCGCCGGGGTGACGGTTTGGGTTACTTTTTACGAGTTCATCAATATTTTGCAATTTTGCTGGTTATATATACCGTTACCACTACCGCCGGTTCCACATTGTCATTAACGATTACCCGAATCAAGAACATTTTGCCATTGCCGAAATCGACTATGGATTGATACGCTTTCAAATCCCCTCGCGTTGAGACAATCTGCTGGGGGGGGGTGTTCATTACCGTGATAAGATGCTGCTCCGATATGGAGCGGCGAACCATTTCCTCTTTTGCGTGATTTGAAACCCTAAATTCCATTTTTCCGCAATCAGGGCTAAAACCCTGCCCCTCCTAAAAAATGACTAAAATACCTGTTTACCGGAACGCAAGGGCAGGCAAAAAGGCTATTTGGACGACATGCCGTGCAGTTCCGCCAGCTTGATGGAGGAAACAATTTTCCGCCGCATACTTTCCGGGTTGTCCGATGTGTCGATTTGAAAGAGGCGGCTTTCGGGAATTTCCGTGACGGCTTCGTATTGTTTTTTCTGCTCCTGCAGGATTTCCCAGCGGCCGTCGGAAGGGTTGTCCGGATCCAGCATTCTTTTTTCCAGGCGGATTTTCACCACGTCATCGGGGCAGGCGCATTCCACCACATAAAACGGAATCCCGAGTCTCCGCGCCATATCCGCAGCCATCGTCCGGTCGGCGCGGCATCGGAAGGAGGCGTCAAGAATCACCGGGATGCCCCGCCCGATTTTTTCGGCGGCCAGCTCAACGGCTTTTTCGTAGGTCCTGCGGGAAATGTCGCCGGAATAGATGCCCTGGCCGAAAGATTCATGATGCTTTTCGGTGGGGGCAATCTGCAGAAGCTCCTTGCGCAGGACGTCCGTGCGGATCACTTCCGCGCCGAGCCGCTCCGCCAGGCTGCGCGCCTGGTAGCTCTTGCCTGAACCGATCAGCCCCGCGGTCATAATCAGAGCCGGTTTTTCCAGTCGCGACGCGTAGGCGCAGGCAAGGTCGAAGTATTTTGAGGCGACGCGGCGGATCCCGGCGCGTTCGGCTTGCGGCATCTCTTTCTGATCCAGGCGGAAGCTCGTGACTTTACCGCGGACGAAGGCGTAGTAGCAGCGATAAAAATTCAAAAGCGCGCGCAGGTCTTCGTCGCGGGAGTATTTCAGGTACGCGTTCGCGAAATCCGCAGACTGGCCAAAATAGCCGTTGTAATCCAGGTCCATGGTCAGGAAGGCGACTTCGGCCGCCACATCCGCGAAACGGAATCGTTCGTTGAATTCGATACAGTCAAAAACAATAATTTCGTCGGCCACGCAGATGTGCTCCAGATGCAAATCGCCGTGGCAGTCCCGGATTTTATGCTCCGCGACGCGTCTTTGCAGCAGGTCGGTGTTGGAGGCGATAAATTGTTCCGCATACGCTTTAAGAAAGGTATGTTGAAAAGCGGGGATGGTGACACCGATGTACTTTTCGGTTTGCGCGAAGTTTTCTTCATGGTTGTGAAGGATTACCGAGGGGGTGCCCATCTCGTCGATGCGGCCGCCCGTCTGAGCCTCCTGATGGAACCGGGCAATTTTTTCGGCCACGGCGTCCATGACGCCTGCGTCGGCCTGTCCCCGGGCAAGCAAAATTTTGAGCATTCGGTCCAGGGGCAGCTTTTTCATGAACACGGCGTATTCCACGATGTCCGACGACCCGCCGAGCGTCAGCTTTCCTGCATCGTCGTGCCCGATGGGCACGACGGCCAGATAAATACTGGGCGCCAGGCGCCTGTTCAGCCGCAGTTCTTCTTCGCAGTAAAATTTTCGCAGGTCGAGCGTTGTGAAGTCGAGGAATCCGAAATTGACCGGCTTTTTGACTTTATACACGTAGTCGCCGGCGATGAAGACGTACGAAATGTGCGTCTGCACCGTTTCAACCTTTTGGGGCCGGTGCGGATAAAAATGGGGACGGGTCATCTGTTCGATAATGGGAGAATAATCCATGAATGCCTCGGAGAAAACTGACCTGCCGCAGGGGGACTACTTGGTTTCCTTAAAAAAGTCTTCCACTTTTTTAAAGTTATCGTCCACGAGTCTTTTAAAGTCGTCGCAGCCTTTTTTATAGGCGGACACCCACTCGGAGATCGCCCTTTTTCCTTCTTCCGGAAACATCGGCGATTTTTCCCAGAATTTTCCGACCAGCCTTTCCGTTTGTTCCTGCAGCGCCTGCATGGCGCGGAAATTGTTGTCAAAGGCTGTTTTATTGAAAACAATCATCTGTTTGGCGATTTGCTTCGGATCCATGGCAGCCTCCTTGTTCAAATTTTCATTTTTTCTTTTTCGCGGGCGTCTGCGGTTTTTCCGCCTGTTCGAAAAATTCGGTGACTTTCCGGTAGCCGTCATCCGCGGCAGCTTTGAAATCATTCCAGCTTTTCTTGTAGTTTGCAATCCAGTCCTGCAGGGCATTTTTGCCTTCTTCCGGAAACCAGTCCGCTTTCTCCAGAAAATTCAACATCAGCTTTCCCGTCTGGTCCTGCAGCTCCGACATCGCGCTGAAACTGTTGTCAAACGCTTTTTTGTTGAGTTCGATCATTTGTCTTACGATCTGCTTTTGTTCCATCGACGCTTCACCTCCTCTTTGGAATGATTTTATCTGTCCCAGAATTGAAATGAGATTCTATTCTAACGATTTAATCTTATTTGTAAAGTGATTTTTGCAGAAAGCAATATGCAATGAGTGATGAGTGATGAGTGATAATATGTAGGGAACAGTCGCGACCGTTCCCTACCATCCACCATTCCAGCTCTCCTCATTTTGATGACAATGATTCATGATCTATCAGCTATGAACTACGATGCTACGAGCTATTCCTTCTTCAGCCACATGGCCAAGCGCGGTTTTTCGTTTTTCGCCCACTCCGGGGAGAAGCGAATCGTCAGAAAAGATTCATAAAGCTGGTCGATGGTCCTGACCGCGTTTTCAATGCGATAGATGCGCTCCAGAAGCATTCCTTCCGCGTCTTCCTGCGTTTCGGGCGGGTCCGCGGCGGGCATCCTGAGCGACTGGAAATAAAAGGTGTCGGCTTTGAAATGGAATTCCCATTCGTCCCGGTCGCGATGGAGCAAAATCCCCGCTTCTTTCACTTTTTTCCCCTGGCGGATGGCCTCCTTGCCTTCCTTGAGTTCGGCATGCAGACCGGAGCAGACCACCCCCTGCGAGTATTCTCCCTCGCCCGCTTCCAGGGCGATCCGCTTGAGCAGGCGTAACTGCACCTCGTCCGTTTTGGTCAGGGCGATGGCGCCGTTTCTTTCTTCGGATTTGAACCACAACCAGGTGAGAAATTCCCGTCCGATGAGGGGAAAATCTTCCGCGGAGGCGTCGCCCTTTTCTTTGTGTTGCAGCGCCAGCGGATGTTCATGGGGGATCATTCGCTTCAATCCCAGCGAAAAAGTTTTTTTGAATAAATCGACAAAATCATCCGCGATCTTGTCGGACAGGGAGGAAAAATAAACCTTGTTTTGCCCCACGGCCCACAGGACGTCGTAAAAAGAAGGCACGGGATCGCTTTTGGCCATGATCTCCAGCCGGACCTTTTCTTTGAGCCCTTCATTCATGGCCTTGCCGATTCGGGTTTGTTGACGTTCGGACAGGAACCGCCGCTGCTCTTCCATCAGGCGGACTTTCATCAATTGCGGCGGGATCAGTTTGCGGTCGATGCGCAGGGAAAATATCAGGTAATCGCCCAGCGCGTAATGCGTTTTTTCAAAATCGGCGTCCAGAACGTCCATCGCCGATACCCAGCCCATCCTTTTTTCTTCGTTGGAATTGCGCTCCTCCCGAAAGGCGTTGGCCCGAATCCTGCTGTGGACAAATGTTGTAAAGGCCTGCGGCAGTTTGCCGTCCACAGAAAACTGCATGAATGTAAAAGCGCCCCTGATCAACCCCATATGCTCAACTCCCAAAAGGCCAAGGTCATTGCCGGCATGATTTTCTGACGCCCCGCCGGTTTTAACCCCGCCGGGTGCCGCGCACCCTACCTTATGGAACACTATCCTGTCAAGACATATCGCTCCATAAATATCCTTATAAATCAAAGAACTTGCATTTGCCGTCCGAAAAATTATGCATGGACAACAGCCTGTTTTTATGTTACGAAACTTCGTCTTTTTGGAGCCTGCGCCATGAAAATAAAAAAAGTCGGCATTGTCGCCAACATCGAGAAGGAAAACGTTGCCGGATTCACCGGCGCGTTGAAAGAGTGGCTGGAAGCCAGGGGAATTCGGGTTTCTCTGGAAGCCAATATCGCGGCCGCCGTTGGCGGGAGCGGAGGATTCAAACTGGAAGATCTGGCCGCCAAAGCGGATCTGATCGCCGTGCTGGGCGGCGACGGCACGATGCTGCGCACCGCCCGCAATGTCGCGCGGCGACCCGTTCCCATCGTCGGCATCAACCTGGGGACGTTCGGCTATCTTACGGAGGTCAATCTCAACGAGACCTACGCGGCTTTCGAAGTGATTCTCAAGGGTGATTTACTGACGGAAAAACGGATGATGCTGGATGTGAAAATCCGCCGGGGCAGCAAAGCCATCGCATCGGGCATCGTTTTGAACGACGTGGTGATCAACCGCGGCAATCTGTCCCGCATTGTCGAGCTGGAAACGTCCGTGAGCGGCCATTATCTCACAACCTACAAGTCCGACGGCCTGATCGTTTCAACTCCCACGGGTTCGACGGCCTATTCGCTTTCCGCCGGCGGTCCGATTGTCTATCCCGGAAAAGAACTGATCATCATCAATCCCATCTGTCCCCACACGCTGACCAACCGGCCGATCATATTCCCCGAACATTCCGATTTGCACATCAAGCTCTGGTCCAAGGAAAGCGGCGCCACCGTGACGCTGGACGGACAGGAATCCTACCGGATCAGTTCCGGCGACGTCATAAGCATACGAAAATCAAAATTTTACACCAGACTGGTGCTTTCACCGCACCGCAGTTACGGGGAGATTCTCCGTTCCAAACTGGGCTGGGGCAGTCCGCCTTCAAACGCCGGGAAAAGAAAAAATGCTTCGTGATCTGAGCATTGCCAATTTTGCCATCATTGACGAACTGCACGTTTCGTTTGAAGAGGGCCTGAATGTGATTTCGGGAGAGACCGGCGCGGGCAAGTCCATTTTAATCGGCGCGGTCAGCCTGCTTTTGGGCGACCGGGCCGCGGCGGATATGATCCGGACGCAAGCGGACACGGCAACCGTGGAAGCGCTCTTTGATATTCAGGACAACCGGACGCTTAAGGAGAAGCTGACGGGGATGGGATTTGCCGCTTCAGACGACCTCGTGATCCGCAGGGTCATTTCACGCTCCGGCAAGAACAAGGCGCAAATCAACGGACAGATGGCGACGCTGGCGAATCTTGCCGCGATCAGCGAATCACTGATCAATATCTGCGGGCAGCATGAACATCAGGAGATTCTCTGCGCGGAAAATCACATCGATATCCTCGACGCTTTTGGAGGCATTCTGGACGCCCGCGAGGAATATACGGCCGTTTATGACCGTTATCAGCAGTGCCGGAACCGGATTGCGAAATTGGAAGATCTGTTGCGCAACCGCGCGGAAAAAGCCGATTGGATCCGGTTTCAGCTTGCCGAAATCAACGACCTGAATCCTCTCGCGGGTGAAGATGTCCTGCTGGCCGATGAAAAGAAAGTGCTGGCCAACGCGCAGAAGCTTGCCGAATGGGCGAACAGGGCTTACGCGCTGCTGTACGGGGAATCCGGATGTGTCGGCGAAAAGCTTAAAGAAACTCTTTCGCAGATCCGGGAAATTCAGAAGATCGATCCGGGATTGAACCTCCGGCCGGCCGATGTGGAAGGGAGCTTCGCCCTGTTACAGGAAGCGGCGCTGACGCTGCGCGATTACAGGCAGAAACTGGTTTTCGACCCCGAACGGCTGGCCGCGATCGATGACCGGCAGGATGCGCTGGGCCGGCTTAAGCGCAAACATGGGGGAACGCTGGAGTCTGTTCTGGCACGGAAAATGGAAATGGAAGATGATCTGCAGGGCGTTTCCGGCGTGGAGGAAGAGCTGGCGCAGTGGCTGAAGGAAAAAGACGAAGCGGCAGAAAATCTGCGAAAAAAGGCGCTGAAGCTTTCAGAGATGCGGATGCAGGCCGCACGAAACCTGGAGCGGGCGGTGGACCGGGAAATCCGCGATCTGAACATGCCGCACGCATCCTTTGCCGTGAAATTCCTGCGACGCTGCGTGGCGGACGAAAACACATACGGCCCGAAGGGCGGCGATGATCTGGAGTTTTATCTGACGGCCAATGTCGGGGAAGAGCCGAAAGCGCTCCATAAAATCGCTTCCGGCGGCGAGTTGTCGCGCATCGTGCTGGCGCTGAAGAATGTTCTGACGCGGATCGGTTCGGTGGACACCGTCGTGTTTGATGAAGTCGATTCCGGCATTGGCGGCGCTACCGCGGAGATTGTCGGACGCAAGCTGAAGACCTTGTCGGCTCATCATCAGGTGATCTGCATCACGCACCTGCCGCAGATTGCCAGCTTTGGCGGCCCTCATTTGCGGGTCCGCAAGCAGGTTGCCGGCGGCCGGACGTTCACGGTTGTGGAAAAAATAGATGAGGCGCAGAAAATAGACGAAATCGGCCGGATGCTGGGCGGGGTGGAGGTGACCGAAACCGCGAGGAACCATGCCCGTGAAATGCTGGCTGCCGCGGAGACGGACGCGGGAAGGAGCAGCTATGCTAAGAAAAGCGCGCATCAGTGACGTCAGAACCATTCACCGGCTGATCAATTTGTCGGCGGCGAAAGGAGAGATGCTGCCCCGCTCCCTGAAGGATATCTATAATTCCGTCCGGGACTTCATCGTGTTTTTCGATGAAGCCGGGCAGAAAATTGTGGGAATCTGCGCGATGAATATTATCTGGGAAAATCTGGCGGAAATCCGTTCCCTGTATGTGGAGGATGCCTTCCGGAGAAAGGGCGTCGGCCGGAAGCTGGTCGAATTTTGTATTTCCGACGCCATCACCCTGGAGCTGTTCCGCATCTTTACCCTGACGTATAAGAAAGAATTCTTTGCCAAAATGGGCTTCCAGGAAGTGGACCGCTCCATTTTGCCGGAGAAGATCTGGTCGGACTGTTTCCGCTGCCCCAAATATCCCGACTACTGCGATGAAACGGCAATGATTATCGAATTATGAAACATTGGAAAATCTATTTTCTTATCTCGCTGACGGTCATGGTCCTGGCGGCCGGCTGTGCAAAAAAGGAAGCGTTCAGGCCGGAAGCGCCCCCGCCTGAAGAGGCGCTGGTGGCGGTGGACGCGGAACGCCTGGACTTTGTCGATGACCTGGATGCCGAATCCCTTCTTCTGGCCGTTGACCGCAGCCTGCGCTATTATGACGGCTCGGGAAGAAATCAGGTTTTCCGGCTTATGGATCGTTTGGTGACCGCGGCGCGGATGAAGGAAACGCTGATCGCTTTCCGCGAAATTCTGGCGTCCGATATCCCTGTTACGGAGAAGAACAGGCGGATTGCGGAAGAATTTCTTCTCCTGCGCGCTGCGGGAGAAAGCGGGGACGGCTTCGTCCTGTTTACCGGCTACTACGAGCCGCTTCTGGAAGGTTCTCTGACGCGGACCCAGAGGTGTAAATATCCGCTCTACCGCCCGCCGCCGGACATCGTTACGGAAAAGATTTCCAAACATGAAACCAGAATCAGCCGCCGGGAGAACGGCCGGCTGGTTCCCTATCACTCGCGCCGGGAAATCGATGTGGACGGCGTATTGCAGGGCATGGGGCTGGAGTTGATCTGGGTGTCCGACCCCGTCGAGCTGAATTCCCTGCACACCCAGGGATCGGGAAAAATACGGCTGGAAGATGGCACGGTGCTGACCGTCAGCTACGCCCAGAGCAACGGCAGGCCGTTTCGCTCCGTGACGCAGGCCCTGCTCAACGAAAACAAAATCGCCCCGGGCGACGCCTCGTACCAGGGCTTCAAAGCCTGGCTTAAAGGCAAAAGCGAAGAAGAAATCTACGAAATTCTCAGTCGCAACGAACGCTACATTTTCTTTCGTTTCGTGGACGGCGAACCGGTTGGTTCGCTGGGACAACCGGTGACGCCTCACCGGTCGATTGCCACGGATCCGGCGTATTTCCCGCAAGGCGCGCCGGCGTTTATCCGTTTGCGAAAACCGGTTCTGGACGAGGATTATCGGGTTATCCGGCGCGTCGAATTTTCGCGCTTTGTCCTGAACCAGGATAAGGGATCCGCCATCCGAGGTCCGGGCCGCGTCGATCTGTTCTGCGGGTTCGGCCCCGAAGCCCGGGCCACGGCCGGCAGTCTCAAGGAAAAAGGCGAACTCTTCTTTCTGCTCCTCAAATAGCTCAGAGCGGAATACCGGCCGCGCAGCGTGAGAAAGCTCTTTTTCCCTTATTCCGGTAAAAGCTCCCGCCGCCAACGCCGGTTCCGGGATGGTCCGCTGCCCGGTCCTCTTTTGTTGTTCCGCGTCCTATGTGAAATGAACGACCAGCATGGAAAAGTCATCTTCCAGGATTTTTTGGCCGTGGTAGTCCTGCATCTTCCGGTACAGGGCGTCAATATCTTTGCCGGTTTCCAGCGGATGCCGCAGCAGATACTCCCCCAGTTCATCCAGCGTCCACATGTCGCCTTCGGGGGGATCCACTTCGTAAACGCCGTCGGAAAAGACGTAAAGATTCGCGCCGGACGGCACGGTGACGGAGCTTCCATGGTAGGCGCTTTCCGGGAGACCGCCGATGAACAGGTTGTTTGTCATGAGTTTGGCCAGGGTCCCCTCTTTGGAAATGAGAAAAGCCGGGGGGTGGCCGCCGCTGGCAAAGCGAAGCTCCCGACTCCGGCGGTCGAAAACGCCGTACCAGATGGTGAAATAAAGGTTGTTGTGGCGCTCCATCTGAAACGCGTTGTTGAGCGCCGCCAGCACACGGTCCGGGGAATGGAAATCCGTGTCGGGCAGCGTCCGGGAGCGAATGGCGTTGAAGGCGGAGACGGAAAGCAGCGCCGAGCCGACTCCGTGCCCGCAGACGTCCAGCAGATAAACGGCAAACGTGTTTTCATCGAGCCAGTGGTAGCCGAAGCTGTCGCCGCCCAGTTGGGCGCTGGGGAAAAAGCGCCAGGCCGTCGTGACGGCAGGATCGGAAAGGGGAGGCGGCATGAGCGACACCACGTAATCGGCCGCCTGGGCCAACTCCGCGGCCAGAGCCTGCCGGCTGGCGAGCAGAGCGGCATAGGCTTCGTTTCGCTGCAGCAGGTTGATGTAGCCCCGGGAATGGTAGCGGATCCGGGCGACAAGCTCGATGCGGTCGGGAAGCTTCACCAGGTAATCGTTGGCCCCCAGCGCGAAGGCGTCCGCCTTCGTTACCGCTTCTTCTTTGGAGGATAAAACGATCAGGGGCACGTCCCTGAGCCGGGGGTGAGCGCGGAAAAATTTCACCAGCGTCAGACCGTCGATCTCCGGCATGATCAGGTCCTGAAGGATCACGGTCGGCTGAAAGGCGGCGGCGGTCGGGATGGCCTGCGTGGGGTCCTGGCAGAACTGAAAAACAATGTCCGTTTCCGTCTCGAGCATTTTTTTTACGGCCGCGCCGACAATCGCCTGATCGTCGATGAGCAGAACCTTTATCTTATGGGCCGTCAGCGTGGACACGGGGTCGTGGCTGCCTGACGGCGCGGGGTTTGTATTTTCTTTTTCGGTCATGAGGAACTTCCTTTGCGATTGGCAATGTTTTTGGCAATGGCGCCGGCGATTTTGTCCAGCGGCAGGATTTCCGAAGCGCCGCCGAGTTCCACGGCCGCCGCCGGCATGCCATAGACAACGGAGGTTTTTTCATCCTGAACGATCGTGTGCCAGCCGGCTTTGAACAGAGCCGCCAGTCCTTCCCCGCCGTCCCGCCCCATGCCGGTGAGGAGGACCGCCGCATCATTTTGCGGCCAGTATTGCAGGAGGCTTTCAAAAAGCGCGTTGACGGACGGGCGATAGGGATAGTTCCGGGGGTGCTGGGTGTAATGAAGCGCGCCGTCCGGTCCAAGGACGAGGTGATCATTGGTTTGGGCCACCAGAGCGACGCCGGGCCGGGGCCGCATGCCCTCCCGGGCAATGGTTACGGCAATCTGCGTTTGAGAGTTCAACCAGGAGGCAAGGCCGTAGGCGAACTGCAGATCGACGTGCTGGCAGATGATGATGGCAGCGGGAAATTCCCGGGGCAAGCCGGCGAGGATTGTGGCCAGGGCCCGGGGGCCTCCCGTCGAAGAGCCGATGGCGACGAGGGGCGGGAGCGGCTCATTTTTAGTCTGACGGACGGGCGCGGCCGGTTTTGCCGTCCGGGACGTGTTTCCCAGAAGTCTGGCCATCGTGTCGATTTTTTTAAGCAGGGTGTCCGTCCCTTCCAGAAACCCGTTGGAGTGAAGCACGGGCGTGGAAATGACGTCCAGCGCCCCGCATCCCATGGCCTCGAACACTTTTCCCGCCTGCCGTTCTTTCGCGTTGGACAGCAGCAGGATGGCGCAGGGGGTTTCTTTCATTACGTCGCAGATCAGCCGCGCGCCGTTGACGTCGGTAAGCGCAAGATCGACCAGCAGGATATCCGGCAAACCGCGACGGCATTGCCGGATGACATCGCTTCCGCGGTCTGTGGCCCAGATGACCGAGCAGCCGGCAATCGGGGCAATGATCTGCCGCAGAATTTCCAGGGCGTTTTCGTCGTGATGCGCGATGGCGATTTTGAGCGTCATTCGGGTTCTCCGATCAGGTCGCGGACGGCATCGAGCAGACTTTCGTCATGGAAGCTGCTCTTGGTCAGGTAGTAGTTGGCGCCGGCTTCGAGGCCCCGCAGCCGGTCCTCCTCCCGGTCTTTGTAGGAAACAATCATCACCGGTGTGTCGCGGAGCTGCGGATCGGCTTTGACGGCCCGGATAAGTTCGATGCCGTTCATGCGCGGCATGTCCACGTCGGAAACGAGCAGATCAAAGGAGTGCGATGTCAGCTTGTTCCAGCCGTCCGCGCCGTCAATGGCGGTGGCGACTTCATATCCGGCGTTTTCCAGAAGCCTGCGCTCCACTTCGCGCACTGTCAGGGAATCGTCAACCACCAAAACGCGCTTTTTGCCCGTTTTCAGGGCCTCCCGTTCCCGGCCGATTTTCTGAAGCTTGCCGGTGGTCAGCAACTGATGAATGGAACGGACCAGATCATCCACATCAAAAATAACCACCGGCGAACCGTCGTCCAGAATGGCGCCGGCGCTGATATTGGGAATTTTTCCCGGGCGGCTGTCCAGCGGCCGGACGACAAGATTTTCCTCGCCGATCACGCGGTCAACTGCCAGCCCGTAGCGGTTCAACCGGTCGCTGATGATGACGACGGAAAATCCCGCAGGAAAAGTGGAGTCCTGCGGCAGTCCGAAAAGCTGGCGCGCGTCGAGAATGCCCACATGTTCCCCATCCAAAGTGCAGTAGGGACGGTCTTCGATTTCCCGGATGTCGGCGGGCGTCAGGGACAAAACCCGGTCGATCCGGGAAAGGGGCAGGGCATACGCTTCGCCGGCAATCGATAAAAGCAGGGTTCTGAGTACTGAAAGCGTCAGCGGCAGCAGCAGGTGAAAGCGGGCGCCCAGGCCGGTGTCGGCATCCACGCGCGCGGTTCCGCCCACTTCATGAGCCATATTGAAAACGACATCCAGACCGACCCCGCGTCCGGAGATTTCCGTCACCTTCCGGGCAGTGGAAAACCCCGGCAGAAACAGAAACTCGAAAAGCTCCGCGCGGCTTAAGCTTCCCGCCATGTCCGGAGAGATATATCCTTTTTCAACCACCTTGTTTCTTACATCTTCGGGATTGATTCCCCGGCCGTCGTCGGTGAGTGAAATGTTCAGCATTCCCGCGACGTGGCGCGCTTCCAGGATGAGGGTGCCTTCGGCAGGTTTGCCCGCCGCTTTTCGTTCTCCGGGAGTTTCCATGCCGTGATCGATGGCGTTGCGGATCAAATGGGACAGGGGCGCCTCCAGCCGCTCCAGAATATCCCGGTCCACGGGCGTGGCGGCGCCGGCAATTTCAAGGCGGATCTGCTTTCCCGTTTCCCGGGCCAGGTCTCTGACCAGGCGGGGAAAGCCGTGGAGGCCGTCCGAGAAAGGCACCATGCGGCTGCTGATGACTTCGTTGTAAAGGCGATGCGCCAGATGTTCCAGACGGCGTGAAAAACGCTCGAACCGGACAGTTTCCCGGAAAACGGTCTGCTGGGCCGCGATCGCGCCGGACAGCGTCTGCTGAAGGTCTTCCTTTCCTTCGTCGGGCTCGCCGGCCTCCTGCCGCTCCAGGAATTCGCGCAGGGATTTTTCGATTTCGAAGATCTCCTTTTTGAGACCCAGGAGACTTTGATAGACGGTTTTGACGGACTGGGCCTGCACCAGGCATTCGCCCGCCAGAGC
This sequence comes from Smithella sp., assembly GCA_012510495.1. Classification (GTDB taxonomy): domain Bacteria; phylum Desulfobacterota; class Syntrophia; order Syntrophales; family Smithellaceae; genus UBA8904. The sequence goes on along the minus strand of JAAZHX010000157.1, from coordinate 18,296 downwards.
CATCAGGCGGTTCATGTTTTCGGACCGGACGCGCACCAGGCCTTTATCTCTCTGATCCGGCGTGCGGCGGGAACGGATGGCCGGCGGCGTGGTTTGCGGCACCGGGCAGACGTTTTCCAGAACGGCCGCCTGGGGCGGCTTTTGAGATTCCGGCTCTTTTGGGCGCGGGGCCGGCGAGGTGTCTGTGTCTTGCGTCTCCGGGGCCCCGGCTGCCTGTTCTTCCGCAGAAGCGGCCGCGGCCGGAGGAGGCGCAGTCTCCCCGAGCGATGAGAGAAAGTTTTTCAACTCGCCCGCCAGAAGTGAAATTTCATGGGTTCCCCGCTCCAGAGCGGCGGGCAGGTTTTGAATGTCCAGGCGGGAAAGTGAGGCAAAAAAATCATTCCCCTTGAGCAGCCGGTCAACCGCCGCTGAGGTCAGCGGCCGCTTTCCGGTTTGTGCCGCCGACAGAACATCCTCCATGGCGTGAGCCAGGGTGACGGCCGTGTTCAATCCCACAATCCGGGCGGCCCCCTTGATGGAATGGGCGGCCCGCATCAGCGGCTCGATGCGTTCCGGCGTTTGGTCGCGCTCCGCCGTGACCAGACCCGTCTCCAGCATACGGGTGTTGTTCTCCAGCTCCACGCGGAACAGATCGAGCATCAGGGGATCGATGGGGGCTGTGTCCGTGGTCATGGATTCAGACTCCTTGTCATGGCGGGGAAGAGCCGCTCTTCATCCAAAAGCCCGACCGGGCGGTCATTGAGCAGGAAAATGCCACGGGTCAAAGCTTTCGCGCTGCGCGAGATGGTGGCGGGAACTTCTGCGAGATCCTCCGGGGCAATTCGATGGACTCCCAGAATCTGTTGGACGGGAAACACGAAGCGCTGTCCTTCCCGTCCAACCACCAGCATCCGCTCATAGACGACCGGGGGCGCGTGGTCCTGCTCCCCGGAGGTCAGATCCAGAAGATCCGCGATGGACAGGCACAGGAGGAGTTCCCCGTTGATATTGGCGATTCCGCGGAAGACCCGGTTGACCTTCAGCGGCAGCGTGTGGATCGGAGACGGTTCCGCCGCTTCCTGAAAATAGATGGTTTTGACGGCAAACTTCTCGCCGCACAGGCGGAAAACCATTGCGGATATTGTTCCCCGCCTGGCGATTTCCTTGGGCAGGGTCATCACAGCGGTTCGTTCCTCCACATAGGCCGATGGAATATCCCGGTCCAGATGCTGCCTCCCCGCGGTCGCATAAACGGGGCAGCGCCGGCAGTGAATCAGGCGCGCCAGGTCCGGGCAGGTCCCGTCGCCGTAGATTCCCTTTTCCTTCCAGCAATATTTTTCTGCGTTTGCCATCGTTTTTGTTCCGCCTTCTTCCTGTTTCCTTCCTGGCTATTCTGCGGCGCGTTTTGATTGATTTCGCGTCATTCCTTGACGGCCGCTCTTCGCTCGGCCCGCTCCCGGTAAAGCGCCGCCCGGCTTTTCTTCCCTTTCTGCCGGCAGATAAGACTGATGTGAACCAGGCTTTCATAGTGGTTGGGATCAAGGTAGAGGGCCTTCAAAAAGCATTCTTCCGCGCCGTCCAGGTCCTGTCTTGACATGGAGAGAATTCCCATGAGGCAACAGGTTTCGGCGGCCGGTCCGAATTTGCGCGTGTATTCCCGGCAGAGGCGGGCGGCGCCTGCCGTATCGCCTGCGTCAGCCAGACGCCGGGCCTCCTGAATCTGCGCATGCGCCGGGGGAATTTGGATATCCGCGCCGTCCGCTCCGGGGTTTTGCGGTTGCCGCCGTTCTCCAAAGGGAGTGTTTTGTAAACCGGTGTCCGGACGGATCGGGATTTTTTTCTTTGCGGCGGCTTCCACCGGAAGGACGGAGATTTTATCAGACCTGTTTTTTGGCGAAGTCGGCTTTGCGGTCGAGTTCGGATGGGCGGCGGCAAACGAGGCGGGTTTGGCCAGGGCGAAGGCTCTGTCCCACCTGATGGGCTGATAGCCGCGCTGATGCCAGAAATTTGTTTCCGTATGACCGGTGAAGAGCAGCCCGCCGGGGAGCAGAAGACGGTCGATCCGGTCGAAAACCCGGAGACGGGCCTCAGGGGTCATGTAAATGAGCAGGTTTCTGCAAAAAATAACCGCATAGGTGCCTCGTCCGGCAAGGCTTCCGGGCAAAGCCAGATTGTCGGGATGAAAGGCGACCCGGCGGACAACGGAATCGACAACTTTACGGCCGGAAGGTGTTGTCTCGAAAAAGCGGGCGATATCCTGCCCGATGTTTCCCCGGAAGGCGCTTTTCGAATAGCAGGCGCGGCGGGCCTTCTCGATGGCCAGGGCGCTGACGTCCACCCCGTCCACCGTGAAAGACGAAGGCGGCAGTCCGGCGGCCAGGAGCGTCATGACAATGGAGTAGGGTTCTTCACCGGTGGCGCAGGGAGCGGACAGAATCTTTAAAACGCTTCCCGGGTGCGTCTTCTGCCGGTCCAGAGCGTGGCGGGCGAGGCACAGAAAGGGACCCCTGTCGCGAAAGAACCAGGTTTCTCCGACGACGACGGCGTCAATCAACCGCTGTCGCACATCGGGAGAAGACTCAAACAGCTTTTCAAACGCCTGCGGATCCGAAACGCCTTCGTGTCGCATGGCGGAAGCGACGGCACGCTGTGCGGCGTTTTTACCCGCTGCTTCCGGCGCCATGCCCAGGGTAAGGGTGAGGAATTCCATGATGGCGGGAGGCGCGTTCATCGGTTGGCGACCTCCGGCGGGAAAAGTGTGAAAAGCAGGTCGCGGGTCAGCAGTCGTTCCATATCCAAAAGCTGAATGGCGCCGCGCTCGTCAAACATCGTGTCTCCCAGATAGAGCGCGCCGCTGACGGCCACCACCGGCTGCTGGAGGCTTTCCTTCCTGCAGTCGATCATTTCCGTCACACCTTCGGCCAGCAGGCCCAGAATGTGAGAACGGCCGTCTTCTCCCTGATAAGCAATCAGGATGATGCGTGTGCTCATCCGGGGGCGGGAGGAGGCGCCGGTCAAAAGCACGGTCAGATCCACCACCGGGGTGAGCGTTCCCCGGTAATTGAACGTTCCCGCGACTTCCGGCGGCGCGTGGGGAACGGCCCTTAAGGAAACCAGAGAGGATACTTCAATAATCTGCCCGATATCGAGGCCGTAACGTTCCGTGCCTGCCTGAAACTGAAGTAGCAACATAGGTTGTTTTCCGATCAGGAGCTGATTCTAAACCGGGAGACCTCCGACTGAAGCCCCGCGATGGCTTCGTTGAGCTGCTCGGTTGCCAGTTTAAATTCATGCAGCGACGCCTTGGTCTGCTCCGCCGCCAGCGACAACTGGCTCATGGCTTCGCTGATCTGCTGCGCGCCCTGGGACTGGCCGTGCATACCGTCCTTGACGACGGTGAATTGCGGACCGTGGATGCGCACCTGGTCAATTATTTGGGCAAGCCGCCCGCTCTGCGCGGCCATGGTTTCCACGCCGCGCCGGACCTCGTCGTTGAATTTGTCCATCTCCATGACGCCGGCGGTGACGGACGTCTGCATTTCGGAGACGACCTGCTGGATGTCCTGCGAGGCGATGGCCGTCTGATCGGCCAGCCGGCTGATCTCGCGGGCGACGACCGAAAAGCCTCTTCCGAATTCCCCTGCTTTTTCCGCTTCGATGGCGGCGTTTAATGACAGCAGATTGGTCTGGTCGGAAATCTTGTTGATCGTGGTGACGACGTGGGAAATCCTGTTGGCCCGGTCGTTGATGACGGTCAGCTTCGAAGTGATGGAAGAGGTGGCCCTGGCCAGTTCGCGCATGGCCGTTTCCATCCGGGAGAGGTCCTTGTGTCCCTCCCGGGCCATTCCGATGGTTTCATCGAGCGACGCATTAACCCCGTCCATGGTCTGGACCAGGTCGTCCGCCGTGGCGGCTATTTCCCGGCTGGTAGCCGTCACTTCGGTTGTGGAGGCCGCCTGCTGGGCCACGGTCGCTTCGAGTTCGCGCGCAGAAGCGGCGATTTCCGTGGCGGAAGTGGTGACCTGGATGCCCGACCGGTGAACCTGGCCGATGAGTGAATCGAGATTGCCCGTCATGGACCGGAAGGCCTGGAGAAGTTTGCCCGTTTCGTCTCCGGACTGAATGACCCGCGCTGACCCGGGCCCTGCCAGTTCCTCCCGGGCTTGCTGAATATCTCCGGTGGCGATCTTCTGGGCTAGCGACGTCGTCAGATCCAGAGGCGCCGTCAGCCGCCGGGCCAGAACCACGGCCAGCAGCACGGACAGAAGAATGATCAGCGCTCCCGCCAGGATCATTTTCAGAAAAAGGGACCTGATCATATCATGCACATGGCCGATGGGACCGAAGAAATCGTCCTCGTAGGTGCCGGCCACGATTACCCAGTCGAAAGGCGCAAAGTAAATGACGGACGATATCTTTTTTCTCGGGTTGGGCTCGTCGGGGTTTTGCCAGATGTATTCGTGATAAAAGGCTTCGCCCTTTGGCTGGGCCAGCGCCTTGGTAATCAGGGCCTGGATGGTGAGATTGCCGTGGACGTCTTTCTGATCCCAAATGTTTTCCCCGTCGCGTTTTCCGTCTTTAGAGATGACGTACCTCCCCCGGTGCTCGTTTTTCCCCCCGACGATGCCCACATAGCCCAGCTTTCCCACTTTCATGCTCATAATCGCTTTCCGCAGCGAAGAAACAGTCTCCAGCTTTTCTCCTACGTAGAGCATGCCGATGATTTTTCCGCCGCGGTCCGTGATGGGTTCGTAGGCTGTCAGATACCAGGTGTTGACGACATAGGCGAGTCCCCGGTAGGACTGTCCCTTCAGGACCGACGCCGTCACCGGGTTGGCTTTTCCGTCCGGCAAAAGGCCGGGAATGTAAGTGCCGATGGCCCGGCTATGGCTCAGATCTTCCACATTGGTCGCCACCCGCAGCATGTCGCCGCTTTCATTCATGCGTTGAAAAATGGTGCAGGTGATGCCGACGAGGCGCTTCACGTCATCGACCACAGGCGTGGGCGTCGTCAGACTGCGGTTCTGGCCCAGCCAGACGCCGCCCGCCGTCAGTTTGGGCAGTTCGACTTTCCGGGTCTCCTGTGTCAGTTGGTTGACGGCGTCCCAGGCGACCTTTTCCCCGGCCGCGTCGATCCCCCCGTGCTGCTTCAGGATGTTTCTGGCTACGTTGAGGCCGTTGTTGATTTTTCTCTGCATCAGGTCGTTGGAGGTTTCGCACAGTCCGTACACGTCTCTGGCAATCTGGGACATGTTGGCCATGGCGGCGTCGCCCAGCTCTTTCGAGGCCAGATTCGAAACGGAGGTTTTAAAAGACACCATCAGGAGCATCATGACCGCAACCGGCAAAACGGCGGCCACGACGGCAAGACCGATGATCTTTCGCTTCAGGGAAAGTTTAGACATGGCGGCGCATCCTTGGTCCGTATTTTGGCGCGGTAAAGTATAGAAAACGCCGGGGGGTCTGTCAAGAAAATCTTGGAAAATTCAGGAGAAATCCCGGATCTGCCGCCGGTTGGCCGGGAAAGGCATCGCCGGGATGCAGCCGATTATGTGTTGACAACATGAAGGGATTGCCTGTATCGGTTTATGGACAGGGAAAGTTGAAAACGCGGATCGCGTTTTCCAATCCGGAGGATGGCGCAGGCAGGTTGTTCCCGCGGTCATCCCGCCGGATCATGGCACAGGCCGGCGGGAAAATCCTGTATTCCTTCAGACGGGGAGAGGCGAAATGACGGATGAAGAAACGGTTGACGAATTCCTGGGCGGAAGACTGAAAATCCGCCAGAGCGCGAGAGGTTACCGGTTTGGCCTGGATTCCCTGATGCTGGCTTGGTTTGCTTCGGTAAAGCCCCGATCCGTCAATCTGGATCTCGGCTGCGGTAACGGAATTCTCGCGCTGGTCATGGCCGGGCGTTATCCCCTGACCCGCTGGGTCGGTCTGGAAATTCAGGAAGGACTGGCCGGGCTGGCCTGCCGGAATGTCGAACAAAATGGGCTGGAGAAGCGCGTCGCGATCGTTACGGGCGATGCCCGGGATGCCGGGAAAGCCTTTGCCCCCCGTTCGTTTGACAACGTTCTTTTCAATCCCCCCTATCGGAAAATATCTTCCGGCAGAATGAATCCGCTCTCGGAAAAAGCGATTGCCCGCCACGAGCTTCAGGGATCTCTGGCGGTTTTCCTGGCTGCGTCGAAGATGCTGCTCAAGCCGAAAGGGCGGGTCTTCACGATTTATCCGGCGACCCGGCTGGTGGAGCTGGTCAGCCTGTTTCGCAAAACGGACATCGAACCCAAGAGAATGAGGCTGGTGTTTTCCGATGCGGCATCCGACGCGGCGTTTGTGCTGGCGGAAGGAAGAAGCGGTTCCCGTGAAGAGCTGAAAATGGAGCCGCCGCTTTACATTTACGAAGCGCAGAAAACCTATACGCCGGAGATGAAGAAGCTTTTCAGCGGCCTTGCTGCGCCTCCCGAAGCCGGCGGCGGCTGATTTCCGTCTGCATGACCCGTTTGACGATTTCGGCCAGTTCGCGGTCTTTCAGCGCTGCGGTGCATTCGGCAATGATTCTTTTGTCTCTCTCTTTCAGAACAAGTCCGGACGGGAGAGCCCGGCGCCCTGCGCTTTTGCGGACGGGGCTGTATCCGACGGTAAAGTGGATCTCCCGCACAGCTGTTTTCCCCGCCAGTTCGTTGATTTTTTTTCGGATGTCTTCTTTCATGAAATGAAGCTGCTGCACCCACACGGAAGAGGTTGTTTTCACAAAGAGGATGCCCGCGCGCCATCCGTCGGGGCAGGTTTGCGCGGCGATTTTCGCGCCGACCGCTTTCGGCCACAGTTTGAACAGGGAATTTTCCTCCAGCTTGCCGGCCAGGCCTCTTTTCTTCATCGCGGCCAGGAGGATGTCGCCTACGGGTTGCAAATGTCCTTTAAAATATTTTCTCATCGTTTTCCGCCTCGTTGGGCGATATTCTTCAGGGTAGGGAAAGAGACGCAGCCTGCGGTCGTTCCAAAATCTCCCGCAATTTTCCGGCCAGTTCGCTTCTCGAAAAAGGTTTCTGAATAAAACCGCTGCAGCCACGCTCCATGATTTTGTCGGCCTGGCCGTTCAGGCTGTAGCCGCTGGACAGCAAAACCCTGGCGTCCGGGTTGATCTGCCGGATGGCATCGAAGACCTCTGACCCGTTTATGCCCGGCATGACCATGTCCAGAATGACCAGATCAACGCGCTCCTGCTCCCGCCGGTAGAGATCAATCGCGGCTTTTCCGTTGGGAACGGCGATCACCCGGTAGTTCAGGGTTTTCAGCATTTCGCCGGCCACGTCCAGAATCATGGCTTCATCGTCCACCACCAGGATCGTTTCTCCGCCGGCGGATCTCTCCGGGGCGGACACTTCTTCCGGATGTTGACGGTTTGGGACCTGATAAGCCGAGGCCGGCAAATAAATATTGAACGTCGAGCCCTGCCCTTTTTCAGAATAGACGTTGATGAAGCCGTTGTGGTTTTTAATGACGCCGTAAACGGAAGCCAGCCCCAATCCGGTGCCCCGCCCCATCTCCCGGGTGGTGAAAAACGGATCAAAAATTCTTTCCCGGGTTTTTTCATCCATCCCGACGCCGGTGTCCGTCACGGAGATCCTGACGTAGCGGCCGCCTTTGCCGCCGAAATCTTTGAAGCGATTTTCGTCCACGATCATGTTCTTCGTTTCCAGATGCAGCTCTCCGCCGGCAGGCATGGCCTGCCAGGCGTTAATGAACAGATTGACCAGCGCCTGTTCTATCTGCGCCGGATCGATTTCCGTCATCCACAGGGAATCTTCGAAATGGTGATGAATTTTGATCTCCTTTTTGGTTCGGCCCATGGTCCGGGACGTTTGACGAATCAGGTCGTTGAGCGCTACGTTTTTGATTTCATGTTTTCCGCCGCGGGCAAAGCCGAGCAGTTGCTTGGTCAGACCGGCGCCGCTGAGGACCAGGGTTTCAATCGCCCGGATATGTTCGTAATTGGGATCATTGGGTTGAAGATTCAAAAGCGCCAGAGAGGCATGGCCCTGAATGCCCATGAGCAGATTGTTGAAGTCATGGGCGATGCCTCCGGCCAGTGTGCCGATGGATTCCATTTTTTGCGCCTGCAGAAGCTTTGCCTCCGCCTTTTTTTGCCGCGTGATGTCGCGCATGAAGTTCAGCGTGACTCGGGTGTTATCCCAGTGCATCAGGACGCTGTTGGCGGCCACCCAGATGGTGGATTCATCCCGGCGGACCATCCGGAAACGGCTGTTCAGCGACGGATCGTTTTCCTGGAGAACGGCTTGCTGCCGCTCGTCGATCATATCGCGATCCTCGTCAATCACCAGATCCAGGAAAGGCATGGCCTGAAGTTCGGCCAGCGGGTAACCCAGCATCTTTTCCGTGCGGCTGTTGGCAAAACTGATTTTGCCGCCGCTGATGATAAAAATCGCCTCACTGGAGCATTCAATCAACTGGCGGTATTTTTCCTCGGATTTCCTCAGCGCTTCTTCGGCTTTCCTTCTCGAGGTAATGTCCTTGGAGACTACCGCTACGGCGATGATGTGTTCAGGGTGGGTGGAATCCCGCACCGGACTGAAGGTGCGCAGAAAATACCGGCCGTCCCGCAGACTGTGGTGCTCGTCAAAATCGGACTGCCCCGTTTGATAGACGCCTTGGATCTTGCGTTCGAATTTGGCGTTTTGCTCGGGCGGGTGAATGTCTTTGTAGGAAAGGCCGGCAACGTCATTTTGCGGTATTTTCAGACGCCGCGCGTGGTTATGATTGATGAACAGGTAGCGGCCGTCGGCGTCCACCAGGTACAGGGAGTCGCTGGTGGAGTCCACAAGGTTGCGGTATTGATTTTCGATGGCCTGCTGCTCGTTCACTTTTTGGGACAACCGGGCGACTTTCTGCTCCAGTTCCTTGTAGGTCGGTTTGTCGTTCATAGAGGCTCCCATGCTTTTCAGGGCATTATTTTTTTCAACTCCTGCGCGAAAACGTCGTAGGTTTGCCGGTCAAATAAAACATGGCGGATGAGCCGAAGCTCCGGATGGCTTTGCGCGAACGTGACGCAGGTTGAGAGCGCCAGGGAGGCGGCTTCCCCGAGGGGGTATCCGTAAGCTCCGCAGCTGATGGCCGGAAAGGAGAGACTGGCGAGGCCTTTCTTGCAGGCCAGGTTCAGGCTGTTTTGATACGCCGAGACCAGCAGGCCCGCTTCGCCTCGTCCTCCGCCGCGGTACACGGGGCCGACGGCATGGATGACCCAGCGGCTCTTGAGGTTGCCGCCTGTAGTGATGACGGCTTCACCGGTTGGACAGCCTCCGATTTTACGACATTCGGCCATGATGGCGGGGCCGCCGGCGCGGTGAATCGCCCCGTCCACGCCCGCGCCGCCCGCCAGGCGGCTGTTGGCGGCGTTGACGACGGCATCGGTTGTTTCCTCCGTAATGTCTCCGCAGTCGAGTTCGATAACGGTTTGATTCACGGTGATTTTCACGATTCTCCCTCCGCGGCGACCGGGGTTCCCTCTCCGTAAACCAGCATCCGGTAGGTTTTTTCGATCCGGTCCCAGTTCTCTTCGCGGTCCATCGACCAGTATCGTCCGATCACGGACACCACCTGTCCCAGCCCCAGCGACCGGCATTTTTCCTCCACCTGCCGGATGTAGCGCGCGCCGCTTTCGGCCTGTTCGCCGCGCCGTCCCAGCATGGCGTGAATATACAATTCGGAAACCCCTTGCTGCCCGGCCATTTCCATCAGAGCAAACAGATGTTCGATGGACCCATGCGAGCTGAAAAAAGACACGATGCCCATGAGGTGCAACGCGCGGCGGTTTTGGATGGCCAGGTTCATGGCGCGCAAAAAAGCCGGGTTTTGGTGAAATTCCTTCCGGGCAATCGCCTGATCGATCAGCAGACGGTCGGAATAAATCCGCCGCCCCGCCCCGATGTGCAGGTGCCCGGCCTCGGAATTGCCCACGCTCCCGGCGGGAAGCCCCACGGCTAATCCGGAGGCGGCCAGCCGCGCATGAGGGAAATCCCGGAGCAGCCGGTCCATTACCGGGGTTTGGGCGCGGGCGATCAGGTTGCCCTTCGTGTTTTCACCAAGGCCCCAGCCGTCCAAAATGAGCAGGAGCAGACGAGATACGGGGGCGAAAGAAGAAGGCTTTTTTTGAATCAGAGACGAGCCGGTCATGGCAGAAGGGACGGGCAGGCCCAGCAACTCCAGAATCGTCGGCGCGATGTCGGTCAGTTCTCCTTCGGATTTCAACGTCAGTTTTTGATCCGGGTGCAAAAGAATGAAAGGCACGGGACTGTCCGTATGTCCGGTATCCACTCCCCCGTCCGGATACAGCCATTTTTCCACCGTGCCGTGATCGGCGGTGACGATGACGGTTATATTCTGCTGCAGCGCCTGCTCCAACAGCGCTCCGGCGCTCCGGTCCACCGCCGAAACCGCCCGGAGGATCGCCGGTTCGTTTTCAATATGGCCGACGACGTCCACATTCGGGAAATTGACGACGATGAAATGACAGGACGGATCCTGAATTCTGGCCGCAGCCGCGCGGGAAATTTCATCAATGGACATTTCGGGCGCTTCGTCGAACAGTCTGACATCCTTGCGCGTCGGGACAACGATTCGTTCTTCTTTCGGCAGCGGATCGTTTTTCTTCCCGTTGAAGAAATAACTGATATGAACGGCTTTCTCCGCCTCAGTTATTTTTGTCTGCTTAAGGCTGTGCGCCGCGATGATGTCGCTTAAGGTATCGGAAAGAACGTCCCGGGGCGGAAAAGCGACCCGGGTGTTCAGGTTTTTCGAATACTCGATCATGGTGGTGAAGTGTACGGGAAGTCCGGGATGAACGGGGAATTCCCGAAAGTTTTCTTCCGTGAAACTGCGGCTCAGTTCAATTTCGCGCTCGCCGCGGATATTATAAAAGATGATCGAATCGCCAGGCTGGATTCTTCCCAGGGGCGCCTGCTGAGAATTGACCCCCACCAGAGGGAGCAGCGTTTCGTCTTCCTGCCCTTCGGCATAGGCGCCAAGGATAGCCCGGGACATGGGAAATGTCGTTTCAGAATGCATGGCAGGCACCAGTTTGTCGTCAGTATTTATTGGGGCGTCTATGTAACGAAATAATACGGAACTGTAAAGAAGAAAAATTCCTTCCCGCCGGTGACAAGTGTTTTTAGCTTGAAAATTAAGCGCTTGAATGATAGAGGCCTTCAGGAATCGGGAAGAAGGTTTATGGCGCTGGCAATGTTCAGAAACAGAGAAAAACAGCAGGAAAGTTTGTGTGAAGAACTGCTGCGGGAGAGGGCGGCGACTCTGGCGAGGGCGGGTTTTGCCGTAGAAGACGCGCTGGCGAAATTAGACCGGCTGGACCGTCAGTTCGGAGAAATAATACGCCGCTGGCAATCGCAGCAAACCGGCTCTCCTGACGGCGCGCTTCCGCGGGAACAGCGGTCGGTCCTTGAAGAAATCAATGGAATAATTGATCAATTCAACATAGTTTGCCAAAAGGCTGAAACGCAGTATTATTATTTGATTGTGACCCGTGAAGCCCTCGGGCTGCGCAGGCACGAAACGGTTCAGAAAATTTACCGGATTCCCCCCAAAAAGAAAAAGATGCAGGCGGTTTGATGGACAGGTACAAAAAGCAACGCATACGGATGGTGGAAACACAGATTCGCGGCCGTTCCATTCATGACGACCGTGTTTTGAAGGTGATGGAGACGGTTCCGCGCCACCTTTTTGTGGATGAAGGGTTGATTGGCCAGGCCTACTGCGACAATCCGCTGCCCATCGGAGAGAGGCAGACGATTTCCCAGCCCTACATTGTCGCCCTGATGACACAGGCTCTGGAGCTGAAAGGAATGGAGCGGGTTTTGGAAATCGGCACGGGGTCGGGATATCAGACGGCCGTTCTGGCAAAACTGGCCGACCGGGTCTTTTCCATTGAACGCGTGGCGGCGCTGGCTTCGCGCGCCCGCAAAATTCTGGACAGGCTGAATTGCTACAACGTCGCGATTCGCGTCGGCGACGGATCCTACGGATGGAAAGAGGAAGCGCCTTTCGACGCGATCATTACGACTGCCGCCGCCCCGCAGTTTCCACAGCATCTGGTCGCGCAGCTTTCTGCCGGCGGCAGGATGGTTGTGCCGGTGGGCGGCCGGGGCGTGCAGACGCTTTATAAACTGACCCGGTCTGCTGAAAACCCGTCTGAACTGAAAAAAGAAGATCTGGGCGGCTGCCGTTTCGTCAGCCTGATCGGAGAAAGCGGGTGGAAAGAATGACCCGGGTTGCCGGCGTTAGTCTTTTTCTTGCCGTTTTCAGAGGCAGATATTTCATAGTGTGCCTTTTTTTGTCCATCACGGCGCTTTTCTTGCCGGCAGGCTGTGCGAACTCTCTGGCGCAGAAAAGTCAGGCCAGCGGCGTTTATCACATTGTCAAAAAAGGAGAAACCCTCTACAGCATTTCCCGCGCTTATTCAATCAGTTTGCAGGATCTTGCTGAAATCAATAATATCGAGGATGTGGCCATCATCCGGGAGAGCGCCGTCATATTTATTCCCCATGCCGATCAGGTGATTGAAGACGTCATGGTGTCCGCAGAGAGAGCCGCTGCGGACACAGACAGGGGAAAAAAGACAAAGGATGCCAAGCCTTCCGCCGGGGAAAAGGCTTCACCGCCTTCCCCGGCGTCGTCGTTACAGGGGAAGGATTCTCCAGCGCCTGCCAAACCGTTCCGAACGGATTCAGGGCCGGTTTCGCCTGCGCCGAAATCAGATAAAACCGCGGCGGCCGGCGGAGGAAAAGCGCCGGTTTCTGAAGAGAAAGTGGTGATGGAAAAGGGCCGTTTCGCGTGGCCGGTCCGCGGAGACGTGAAAACCCGCTTCGGAATTCAACCCAACAAAACATATCACAACTGGATTAAAATTGTTTGCCCCGAGGGAACAGGCGTGAAAGCGGCAGCAGGCGGGACTGTTATTTTTTCAGCAAATTTAAAAGGTTTTAGCGAAACCGTGATCATCCGGCATGCCAATGACTTCGCAACCGTTTACACCCATCTGGGCAAAAGATCTGTCCGGGCGGACCAAGATGTCGGCAAGGGCCAGATCATTGGATACGCAGGGAGAACCGATGAGGCGGGAGAAACGTATCTGCATTTTGAAATCCGTTTCAAGGGCAAAGCCCGAAATCCCCTGTTTTATTTGCCGTAAGCGGCCATCTTCCCAACCCGTAACAACATTTCTTAATTATTTCAGTAAATTATATTCATCATTGACTAAATCAAGCAGAAGTGGTAGGATTCATCCCTCATATAGAAAGGCAGGTATCCAATGTTTAAAGTAGGTGATTTGGCTGTGTACCCCGCCCAGGGAGTCGGTGTCATTGAGGCTATTGAAAGCAGAGAAGTGATGGGAAAGAAGCAGCCTTTTTATGTCATGAAGATCATGGGCAACGGTATGAAAATCATGATTCCAACCAATTCTGCCAAGGCTGTGGGGCTTCGGGAAGTCATTCTGGAGAAGGAAATACCCAAGGTCTATGAAATTCTGCGTAACAAGGATGTCACCATAGACAAGCAAACCTGGAACAAACGCTACCGGGAGTATCTGGAGAAGATTAAAACCGGGTCTGTTTTTGAGATTGCCAGTGTTTTGAGGGATTTGTTCATCTTGAAAAGCGACAAAAACCTTTCTTTCGGCGAGCGGAAGATGATGGACACCGCGAAAAATCTGCTCGTGAAGGAGATTTCCGTCGCCACGAACGCGCAGGAAGCCAAAGTTGAACGTGATTTGCAAAGTATTTTCACCGTGCAATAGCAAACGGGTATCGGGTCTGATTTTGCGCTCTTTGAAAATTCAAGAAGAACAAATTCTCTTTTTCTGATCGTGTGAGACTCCTCGATTTTTATTCCGATGAACACGTAAAAGTTTATCTTACTCCCCGGCGGTCATTCCCTCGCGGACGGGAATCCAGTTATTTATAAGGGGTACGGACTCCCGCCCCCCCGACTTCTCCAGGGCAGGATTCGCGGGAGCGACGGGAATAAGTGCTTTTTACGAGTTCATCATTCCTGATTCATAAAAATTACATCATTATTATTTTTTCGAAGGGAGGTGAAACGATTGATCGTAAGAGCTTTACTGGTTTTAATTTGCTCGGTAAGTGGTTATTTTATCGCCTACTATACTCTGGCCGCCGATTCTTATGCTGTTTTTCAGGCGATTTTCGGCTTAATTATAGGCTTGGTCGTTGCGCTGCTGGTCATTCGGGTCGAACGTGATATCCGCAAGCAATCCGTGAGAATCATTACGGGCGGCGTGGTCGGCATGATTGTCGGCCTCTTGGTCGCTCTGATCATCGGTGTTGGCTTGAATATGGTCATCCGGATACCGCAGAATCAGCAGGTTGTCCCCTGGATCTATCTGCTCCTGATCGGCATTCTGGGTTATCTGGGGCTTGTGATCGGCTCGAAAAAGGCGGAGGAAGTCAATTTCCACACCCCCGATTCCCGGAAACTGATGGATCATCGCCTGCTGGACACCAGCGTGATCATTGACGGAAGAATCGCGGACATCTGTGATACGGGTTTTATGGATGGAGAACTGATCGTTCCGCGTTTTGTCCTCAATGAGCTCCAGTTCATCGCTGATTCTTCGGATTCCATGAAACGCTCAAGGGGTCGGCGCGGACTGGATGTTTTAAACCGCATGCAAAAGAGCACGTCCATCAACATTGAAATTGTCGAGCAGGATTTTCCCAAGATAAAAGGTGTGGACGGGAAGCTCGTCGCGCTGGCCCAGAAACTAAACGCCAAGCTCCTGACCAACGATTATAACCTGAACAAAGTTGCTGAACTGCAGGGTGTGCGCGTTCTCAACGTCAACGAACTGGCCAATGCCATGAAACCGGTGGTTTTACCCGGCGAGCCGATGACGGTGAAGATTATCCGGGAAGGCAAGGAACCGGGGCAGGGCGTCGGTTATCTTGACGATGGAACCATGATTATCGTGGACAGCGCGCAAAAGATGATCAACATGACCGTCGATGTGGTCGTCACCAGTGTGCTGCAGACAACGGCCGGCCGGATGATTTTTACGGAACCGAAGGAAGCCGCCGATAAGAAAAGCGGTAATGAATAGACATGTTGCTTGCTTCTTTTTGGCCGGGAAGAAAAACATTATGAACGGGCCCGGAAAATGGCTTTTCGGGCCCGTATTTTTTTGAGATTGGCTATGAAAACGGTTGCTATTATCCCCGCCGGCGGCTCGGGTAAAAGGGTGGGAGCTTCAGTTGCCAAGCAGTATCTTTTGCTCCATGCTCTGCCGGTGCTGGTGCGCACACTTCGCGTGTTTCAGAAAGCGGAAGCGATTTCCGACATCATTGTGGTCGTGCCGGGCGATGATGTCGCGTCCGTCCGGAAACAGGTGGTGGAGAAATACGGCCTGACCAAAGTGGCCGCCGTTGTTGCCGGAGGCGGACAGCGCCAGGATTCCGTCGCCTGCGGCCTGCGGGCTGTCGCGGCGGCCTGCGACATCGTCATGGTTCATGATGCCGTACGGCCTTTTGTCACCGAAGACATGATTATTCGGGTTCTGGCCGCGGCCGCCGGATGCGGCGCCGCGTCCCTGGGTGTTTTGGCGAAAGACACTATCAAGGAAACGATCGAAGACGGTGTTGTCAAAAGAACGCTTCCCCGCGGTAATTTATGGCAAACGCAGACGCCCCAGGCGTTTTCCTACGAGCTCTTGCTTGCCGCGCATCGGGCGGCCGAAAAAGATCATTATTATGGAACCGATGACGCATCGCTGGTGGAAAGAATCGGCGCAAAAGTCCAAATGATCGCGGGATCGGATGAAAACATGAAAATCACAACACCGGAAGATATAAAAATGGCGGAAGCTTTGCTGACAGTCGCAAGAGGCGGGCGGGTTTGCCACCGCAGCGGATTGGGTTACGACAGCCATCGCTTCGAGAAGGACCGGAGACTGGTGCTGGGCGGCGTGGAAATCCCCTTCGACCTGGGACTCGCGGGGCATTCCGATGCCGACGCGCTCCTGCACGCCGTCTGCGACGCGCTTTTGGGCATGGCCGGAGCGGGGGACATCGGCCGGCATTTTCCGGATAACGATCCCGCGTTTAAAAACATTTCCAGCCTGGTCCTCCTGGAGCGGGTTGGAAGGATCGTTGGATCCAGAGGCATGAACATTATGAACATTGACGCTACGGTTTTGCTGGAGAAGCCCCGGCTGGCGCCTTACGCGCAGGCCATGGCGGCCAACATTGCCCGGGTGCTCGAGATTCCGGAAACGGCCGTGAACATCAAAGCCAAGACCAACGAGGGGATGGGGTTTACGGGTCGCGGTGAGGGAATCGCCGTATGGGCGACGGCCTGCGGCGTGGAAAGGATTACGGATGGGGAATAATGCCAGAGTCCGTTTTGCGCCGTCTCCCTCCGGAGAACTGCATGTGGGCAATGCGCGTACCGCGTTATTCAACTGGATGTTCGCCCGGCACGAAGGCGGTTGCTTCATTTTGCGGATTGAAGACACGGATGAGTCCCGCAGCGATTCGGCTTACCAGACCAGTCTGCTGGAGGATTTGAAATGGCTGGGGCTTGCCTGGGATGAAGGACCGGACATCGGCGGCGGCTATGGCCCCTACCGGCAGAGTGAAAGGCTGGCCCTCTATGCGGAACATCTGAAAAAACTGATGGACGCGGATCTGGTGTACCCCTGCTATTGTACGGAGGAGGAACTGGAAGAGGAACGCCGGACATTGATTCTCGCCAAACGCATGCCGCGCTATCTGGGGAAATGCCGCAATCTCGGCGGGAAAGAACGAGAGGCGCTGGCCGCGTCCGGCCGGAAACCTTCCTACCGTTTCAAGGTTCCACAGACGACGATAGAATTTCATGACCTGATCCGGGGGCCGATGCGGTTTGAAGGCGAGGCGATGGGCGATTTTATTATCGTGCGGTCCAACGGAATGCCCGCCTACAACTTTGCCGTGGTCATCGACGATCACCTGATGGCCGTTTCGCATGTCATCCGCGGCGAAGACCATCTGTCCAACACCGCCTTGCAGATTATGCTGTACCGGGCTTTTGGTTTTGAAGAGCCTGCGTTTGCCCACCACTGTCTGATTCTGGGAAGAGACCACGCCAAACTCGGCAAGCGCCACGGTTCCGTGTCCGTGGGCGAATTCCGCAAACAGGGGTTTCTTCCCGAAGCGCTGATCAATTATCTGGGACTTCTGGGAAGCTCTTTTGCCGGGGGCAGGGAAATTCTCTCCCGCGACGAAATGATCGGGGCGTTTTCGTTGTCAAGAGCGTCCAAAAGCGGCGCGATCTTCGATGAAGACAAGCTCCGCTGGCTGAACGCCGCCTACATCCGCAATGCTTCAACGAACGATCTGTTCCGGCGGCTGGAGCCTTTTTTACGGGCATCCGGCTACCGACCGGAAACGCTCGATGCCGTCTGGCTGAAAAACGTTCTGGAAATCGTAAAAGGTGAATTGACGACGCTCGCCGAGGTCGGGGACCGCATCGCTTTGTTTTTCGATGAGCGCTATGCCCTGTCGGAGGAGGCCCACATGCTGCTGACAGCGCCCGGCGCCCGCGAGGTGGTCGGGGTTTTTGGCGACTATTTGAAGCGGGCGCAGGGCGACCCCGGGGACATTTACGCCGCCGCGATCCGGCACGCAAAGGAAACTTCCGGCGCCAGGGGGAAAGATTTGTTCATGCCTGTCCGGGCGGCGCTGACCGGCCAATTGAAAGGACCGGAACTCGACCGGATTTTTGTTGTTCTGGGCCTGGACTCCGCCCGCAGAAGGTTTGCGCAGGTGGAGAAAATTTTGAATTTCTGAAAGGACGGGTTCGAAAATTCGTTTGTTTGCCGCCGTCTGTCATCTTTTTCTCCGGGTCACCGGATCACCCCTGAAAACAGCCGGGATTTTTTGTCTTTGTTTCTTCCTTGCGCCGGCCTGCGCGGATGCTGTGCGGGCAGCCGATTCTTCCGCCGGAGAGATGCGGCCGTTTCTTCAGGCTCTGGACAACCTCAACGCGCGCTGCGGGTGGACGGATGTTTCGGCCGCCGGAGTAGCCTGGGAGCACCACCGGACCACGCGCCACCGCCGCCCGCTCATTTTTGCGCGTTTCGGCGCCGGAGCGGGAAATTGCATCTTATTTCTGGGCGGTGTTCACGGCGACGAGCGGCCGACGGTGTATCTGATGCTGAAACTAGCGCAGTACCTGCAGGAGCATCCGGAGATCGTGAAAGATCAATGCATTGTGATTGCGCCGCT
>JAAZHX010000284.1 GCA_012510495.1 Smithella sp. | reverse complement strand
GTGGTAGGCCGTACCGTCATAGTGAAGAACGAGCTTGATGCGGCGAATAGACATAAGAAGTCAGAAGTCAAAACAGAGAATACAGAATTCAGAACACAGAACCCAGAAGAAGAAATCACGGACTCATTATTTTGGCGCGATAGCTCGTTAAAAGCTTGCTGATCTCCTCGGCCTGTTCTCCCATGGATGCATTGTCACAGAGTCCCAAATCATTAGAAAGAATCAGGTAATACCGCGTTTCCTCAAGAGAACTCTGTGCAATATTCAAATAGTGAGCTTTTTCCGCTTTTGATATTTTCTTGAAACCTTCCGCGATATTTGCAGGAATTGAAACAGCCGCACGCCGCATCTGAGATACGAGGCCATAAGTCTCTTCTTTAGGGAACCGTTTTGTCGCCTGATAAATGGATATTACATAACGGTGCGCTTTTTGCCACACTATCAAATCTTCAAATTTCCGGGCGGCGACGGCCATTTCAATTCCTATATTCTGGGTTCTGGGTTCTGTCTTCTGTTTTCTTGGTTAAAGCAGTTCTGCAATCTGCACCGCATTCAACGCCGCGCCCTTGCGAATCTGATCGCCGGCCACCCACAGGTTAATCCCGCGATTGCCGGGTACGGACTCATCCTGCCGGATGCGGCCCACATACACGTTATCGTTGCCCGTCGCGTCAATCGGCATCGGAAAGCGATTCTTTTCGCGGTCGTCGATGATCGACACGCCCGGCGCCGCGGCCAGCAGCTCGCGCGCCTGGTCGGGGGTCATCGGGTCTTTGAACTCGATGGCGATGCTCTCGCAATGCGTCCGCATCACCGGCACGCGCACACAGGTGCAGGTGATGGCAATATCGGGACAACTGAATATCTTGTGCGTCTCGTGCACCATCTTCATCTCTTCTTCGTTGTAGCCGTTGGGTCCGATCTTCGAGTCGTGGCAATACACGTTGAACGCCAACTGATACTTGAGCGTCTTGCAGGTCACGGGCTGGCCGGCCAGCACTTCCCTGGCCTGTTCGATCATCTCCAGCATCGCCGATTGCCCCGCGCCGCTGGCCGCCTGATACGTGCTGATGACCAGCCGTTTGATCGGGTTGGCCTTGTGCAGCGGATACAGCGGCACATTGGCAATGATCGTCGAGCAGTTCGGGTTGGCAATAATACCTTTGTGCTGCCCGATCGCGTCGGCATTGATCTCCGGCACCACCAGCGGCACTGTCGGATCCATCCGGAAGGCCGAGGAGTTATCCACGACGATCGCCCCGGCCGCTACTGCCGCCGACGCAAATTCTTTGCTCCGCGACCCGCCGGCCGAAAACAGGGCAATATCGACGCCCGCAAAGCTGTCTTTCGTCAATTCTTCGACTGTATATTCTTTACCCAAAAATGTTATTTTCTTGCCGGCCGACCGTACACTGGCCAGCATTTTAATCGACGCAAACGGAAATTTCCGCTCGGCCAGAATATTCAAAAATTCCTGTCCCACCGCACCGGTTACCCCGGCAATCGCCAGATTTTTACTCATTTGGTTACTCCGATTGAGGTTTTCAATGAATACACAAAACTGCCATTTTACTAAGTCTAACGGTATATTTCAAGTGCAATCCGGGATTTTACGCCAATTTCGCAGGGAGCCATAAATTTTATCCTAATTTACTTGCAATAGTATCCTGTTTTGGGTAAAGTCAGCGCAAAATCACCGGAGCGTGGTTTTTCAATGGCAGTTTTCTTGATTTTTGGATAGTCATTGGGGTATAG
>JAAZHX010000013.1 GCA_012510495.1 Smithella sp. | reverse complement strand
TGGAAATACTCCGCGGAAGTTCTGGTGGACTTTGATATAGAATTGATTTCACCGGGGGATGGACATAAAGTGGTTTATTCGTCCGACCCCAATGGCGTGCTAACCCTAAATTGTAGTGCAAGTTTGACCTGCGGGCATACGGTCGATCCTAACTTGATATCTTTTGATTGCGAGGCGATTGGCAACTCCGTCAAAGATGTCGGACCAGTTACATTTGAAAACGGTATATATAGTTGTATAATTACATTTACGACTCTGCCAGAAGAAATTACCGATTTTGGACCTAAAACAGTGAGTGTGAAATATAATGGAGTGGTTAAAGATTCAAATCAAATCGAAGTATATTTCCCATTTGAGGCGACTAACTGGCCTGGTGCTGTCCCAGTTCAACCGCCTCCTGCAAATTTTCCAGACATCCGTTGGGCTGAGAAGAATTGGTATTTTTATTATAAGCAAACACCGGTTTTTGCCGGTTATGAATGTGCTTATTATCCTTTTCAAAGCGGCAGTCATTACGATCCAATAACGTTCCCTTTTCAGCCCTACGTTGGAAGCCTGAAAAATCCTCATGAAGTTAAACCCTATACATACACTTATTCAGGCACAAATTACTACAGGGTTGATGGTGGACATACTTATTGGGGTCTTGATGTGTTCTCTTGGGCAACCAAGCATGAAACAAGACATAGCAAAAATATGCAGTCTTGGTGGGAGCAATCAGACTATGATCCTGACGATGACAATGATGAAGACTTTATTCCAGATGCTCTTGAGCCATACTTTTTGCCTTCCGAAGGTGGACCTTATGATCCTAATACCAACAAAACTCACGGCACTGATTATATACATTTTGACCCAGAGCATGAGCTTCTCTTTACCCAAGATCCAACGGGTCTTCCCGGAGGTTGGGCTGACATAGATTGGGCTTTCCCCGGTTCAAGATGGCACTAAAAGCGTTGCAGTATAACTATTGGTTTTTTGAGAAGATATGAACGAAAGGAAATAACGATGAAGATAACGTTGCTTAAGGTTGTTGTTATATCGCTGTTCAGTTTCTGTCAAATCGCTTTTTGTGATCGTGATATTGATGAACTTCAGAAAGAAATTGAAGCCCTGATAGAGAAGACAGATACCGAAAATGATTTTTTCTGGCAAATTTACGTTAGTGAGACCGATGAGAAAGACCCTGAAAAACGCACTGCTATAATGGACGAACGCAGACGAATAAATCAAAGAACTAAATCAGAATGGGAAAACGTTGAAAAACAACTGGCCTCGATGGGGGAAGTTGTCATTGATCCTTTACTTAACAAATATGAATCCGTTGAATACCTGTATTACAGACCAATGGTGATTCGTGTTATCGGCCAGTTAGGTACGACCAAATCACAGGAAATTTTGAAAGATATTGCTTTAGGCAGAGGAGTGATGGGGAAACAGACAAGTCCTGATGCGGCTATGTACTACATTAAGAATTTAACGGATAATCGCATGGCAATCGACTTTATAGATAGTGGAGACAGGAATGTCATCAGTCAAGCCTTATCAGGTTTATACCGTGACCGTGTTTCGGTTGATATGGAAATATTTACGAGGGTTTCCCCTTTCCTTAAAAGCGATGACTTCGGCTTGAGAGTAAATGCAGCAAGAGTATTTGCAGCGGACCCTAATGATACGTTTGTCAGTGAAAAGGTTAAAGCGATCATTCAGTCGATTGAAACAGCAAGTGAATTACCCAATGCGTCCGAGGCGATAGATTCGAAACTTGACGGCATAGAAACAAAAAAAGGCTCGGTTTACCTTCGCATGATAGCGGCCTTAAGCGAAATGAAAGGTGCAGATGACGCTTTGTCGGAGATTTTTGGAAAATTAGATGGCGAGACCAAGCTATGTGTTGCCATCGCTATGGGAAACCGGGGACACGAGTCTGTGAAGGCGTATTTGTGGGCTGCTTTCAACCATCAGGAATTCGATCTGCCCATTCGGACACTCGCCCTCAGGACATTGGGAATAGTCGGCAATAAAACGGATTTGCCTGAACTCAAGAAATACGAAAATGATACATTAATTCAAACGGAATGGAATGGGGCTCAACTTCTGATGAATCATGGGAAGATTATAAGTAAAAATTTATCCAAACCCCCATGGGCTGATTTTGATATGGACGCTGTTTACAATGACATAGAAAGAAGCAGGAAGCGCTATCCTGTGCGAGAATCGGCAAATCAGGCCATAAAAATGATCAATGATAGGGAGAACTAATCCTTATACAAGTGTACCCTGATTGTTCTTTGCACATGGGGCAACGGCGATTTTGTCGGCGCAGCAGTTTGTATTCACCGCGTTGGGTGTGTTCAAATTATCGTTTTGTCGTAAGGTAGCCTGTTTTTGCTCCTTGACAAGTTAAGACGGGTTTTGCATTCCCGTCGGCCTTGATGGACTCCGATGAAGTGTCGGGGTATGCCATTCTCAAGGAGACGGAGAAGTCCTTAGAAAAGCTGAACCAGCTCTGGGAGTGGTATCGCACGGCTCCGGATTTTGTCGATAAGCTGCTGAATATCAAGAACCTGTGCTGGTGGAACAAAAACTATTCCGTGTACTTTGCCGTGTGTGAGCGCGTCGCGCGGGAGCTTCCCTATCATTCGATGACGATGCAGTTTCGCAAGGACGCCATCACGGGGTATCTTCATCTGGATGAGTTGAAATTGCGATACGCCGACGATCCGAACGGGTTGGCCGAGGCGATACTCATGGTGGGCGAGGCGTATTATCAGAAAGGGCAGCGAGCCATGAGGAACTGGGACGCCGAGCAGACGGCGGAAAATATTCCAACAACTAAAACATCGAACCACGGAGTTCGCAGGTTACACAGACAAAAGTATTTATAAGTCTATTTTTTATAAGAGGTTAGAGATAGTCTTTCGGGAAAACGTGCAAACACACAGGTTCGCCCCTACAATGCGATGTGTCGTCCCGTTAGGGTTTGAGGGGGTGGGGAGTGCCTTTTCCGGTGGTTGCGCTGCACTTCACCACCGGCTATTGTGTTGCGTCCCTTCGGGAATTTTTCAGGAGAAAATGGCTTGATTATCCATAGTTTCAAGAAAAAATGGCCGAAAGCCGATAATACTTAAACTGACTGATGGTCAGTTTGAGAGTTTAATGGTTAAAAGCCAAAATGTAAAATTCAGGAACCGGCCCTTGGCCGAGCGTGTTTTACGGTTACAGTTAATAAACC
>JAAZHX010000038.1 GCA_012510495.1 Smithella sp. | reverse complement strand
TCTTACTGCCTGTTGAGACCGACCAATTTCCACCCCCGGCCTGATAACCACCCATCCAGATAGTAGTAATTACTGTCGAATCGCTGATAATAAGAGTTTGTCCGTTTTTGCTCAGCACATCGAGATGCAGCGTATCTACCGCAGGAGTAGGGTCTGGGTACGGGCGAGACCATCTAAGGACCGCAGGCGGATAATCCGATAGATTCCCAGAATCGTTGAATTCTATACGTGCTTTTCCTTCACCCAGGTACAGGCCTTTCCAAGTCGGCGTTGAACTTACGCAGTAATCCGGAGAATAAAGTAGGCGGGCTTCCCAAGGCGTGTTAGGCCTGTTGTGATAATAATTATTAATAATCGTGTATGCCCATCCGTCACTGTCAAATACGACGCGTTCATCGGTAAAAGGGCCGGTTTGAACCGCATAACGCCAACCTGCAAAAACGCGTCTGGCTGCAGTGTACCAGTTATTTTCTGTCCAGCTATTCCCTGTCAAAGATTGTATGATGTTTCCAACGCGAATCGTTGGTCTATTATTTATGTCGAATGTAACGGTATTCGGCTGATACAAAGGAGAGTAACCGAAAAGTTCCCGTTCGCCTATAAAATATTTATGATGTACGATGGGAAACGTAGCGGGTATTCTAAGTTCAGTACTATTGGCACCGACATTGCGACCACCGACACCGACGCCGGTGGTCCTGCGAGGGGGAGTGCTCTCAGTGGCTGTCGATCCTGCCCCGCCGGAGGTCGAACCGCCCGAAGCGGACGACGCACCCGCATCAGACCCTGACGATGCGGACGGGGCGGACGATGCCACAACAATCGGCTCATTTGTGGCCGACGCAATCGACGCAGCGGACACGGTCGCCGCGCTCCCAACCGCTGGCCTCGTCGAAAATTGCTCAATCATCCCCTGCAAAAACAACTCATTCTCACTGGATAGTAGCGGCTGAATGTCCACATTCGCCCCCCCGGCCAATTTCTCGGCCGACGGAGCAACGCGGCCGCCCGGCGCAGCAACCGGTGCCGACGGCTCAACGACCGCCTCGACCGACGCCGGCCCCGACCAATACGACACCGCCCCCACAAACCCCGCAAAAACAACCAAAAAACCCACGGCCGCCCACTTATAAGCCCGATAATGTTCCATAATAAACCCCCGATAAATCGCCGAATTCACGGTTACACCTAAATTATACAGAATAAAATCGAACCCCGTTCGTTTTAAACCAATTCATAATCAAGAATTCAAAATTCGAAATTAATCCTACCTGTGCCCTCTGCGGCAAGATATCTGAAATCTGAAACAGGAAATCGGAAATTTGAAATAGAAAATAATAAACACACTCCGTTCCTGTCGGTTGCGCCCACGGCACAATCGTTCCCCCAAAAACTTCTATTATAACAACTTATCCGAACGCGGACAATCGCCAACTTCCTCTTGTCAAATCGACCTTAACCACCATATCGGCAGACAGTTAGCCCCATGTTAACGGCATTCTCGAATCCCCGTCTTTTTGCCGAGTTGCCCCGCACCGACACCCGCCGGATAAGACATAAGCCTTTCCAGATAAACAACAAAGAGAATACCGGAAAAATAGCCACGCGAGGGCATATAAAGGGTAAAAAAGGACAAAAACTTACCAATACACGATTCCAACCTGTGACCTCAAGGGCCCTTTCAAGTTCAAAAGCAATAATAAACAGAACATAAACATATTAATTAAAGTGATTTACAGCTTGTCCCATAAGCGGCCATCGGAGTGAAGCAATGTTTCAGATTGGCTGGGGCCGCTGCTTCCGGCAGGATATACAATGGGACGTCCGCCCT
>JAAZHX010000289.1 GCA_012510495.1 Smithella sp. | reverse complement strand
CTCCTGCGCTGAGGCCTGCATGGCCAGGACGGTCTTCAGGGATCGGCCCCGCTCGGCATTGGTAAGGCCGGTGGACAGCATGGCAAACTGGCGGCCAAGGCAGCTATCACAGATGGGGCCCAGCCGGACTATTCTCCTGGCCGTCTCCAGGATATCGTATTTTGGATTTTCCGGGATCTTATCGCTCATAACTTCACTCATAATGACTCTTCTAATCAACTTCTATCAAGAGGATCAAATCGCTGGCTTATTAGATCTTGCCATCAATCCCTCGAGGAGCGGCCTTTTCTTATGGCCTGAACTCAGCGCCTCTGTCCGGGATAAAAGCTCTCTTCTCTCTCCCCAAGACAAGCTGGAAGAGGAGGATAAACAGCAGTGTAAGAATCAACCCGATATTTACGCTGAGGGTTAGACTTCAGCCTATATTTACCCGTAAATTGGCCTGAGTCCAAGCTTGTCAGATTGGAGGATAGAAAGTGGTTATGGAATGCCAAGATATCCCTGGGCATTCGCCATTATCTTCCTAGCCCTCTGAATGGCCACTTCCTGTTCCATCTTCGCGCAGCTAACTAGATACACATTTCGCACGCTATCGCCCTCTCTCCATGAGGTCATCCAGTAGCTATATGTCTTGCCGCCCTTGCACCAGGAGCCCATCCAGTAGGTGTGGATCTGAGCTCTGTCTTTGCCTTTCTTGGACTTCTTCATCTGCTAGATGTTAAGGCCATACAGCCGAGCCTGGAGCTTGAGGTACTTGGCCTCTGCCAGGACTCCTTCAGGATTCCAGGCCAATCATCCCGTTATCGACACAAAAGACTCGGATGGATGCCATATTCGCGGGCAATCTGGGCCAGAGGTTTGCCGGACTCAAGCTCGGCTACTACTGATATCTTGAATCCTCGGTCGTAGCGCCGTCTGGTCTTTTTCATGTGATTCCCTCCATGAGTTGCCATTGCTTAACTCATTGTCCACTCGGAGGGGTTCACTCCATTCAAAGCTAGCCATCGGGCATATTCAACACGTTCCTGAACAGCATTTTCGTGCGAGATCAAGTATGCGAGCTTGTCCAAATTTACAGGACGCAGAACAACTTTAGCATAGTTGCGTTCATGAATAGGATCGTTGATATTAATTCTAGCTTCCTCTGCTTCAGGGTCAATTGTTGGGTAAAGGATTGTTGCTGTTCCTCCGGATATTGGACTCAAAGCATAGATCGCCAGTTGATATAGCATTTCTGAAGGCAAAGGTTCAATCCAAAGATCTCGGTATTTAGCATCCAGCACGGAGACTATTTCAGATCCTTTTTCTTTTTGAATAACATAATCGGGTTGTAAAGAGGGATCTGGTCTATTTCTTGGGTTTTGTACATAGGATATCATGCCACTTAATCGATAGTTATCCTGGATAACATAGCCGGGCAAATTTTCTCTTAGAAACCGTGATAAAAGCGCTTGAAAGAACTTGTTCATATCGAAAAGGAAACCAGGAAGCTTTAAACCACCTATATCTTCCAGTGAGACTCCTTTTAGCTGAAACAAGATCTCAATAATATTTATTGCAGGCCTGTAAGCTGCAGTCAGCCTATCCATCTCCCTATGT